>NZ_JAANNX010000053.1:0-36706 GCF_013363615.1 Streptomyces sp. CAI-85
ATCGCCACCAGCCTCATCAACCACCGCCGACTCACCAAGTGAAACGTCTTCTAAGTGCCCTGAGGGAAAAGGGGGATCGCGCGGATCGCGCGGATCGTCCGGCCGCCGGTCGTCCACCGGTCGTTGGGCTACCAGCGGAACGTGCGCATGCGCATCGCGTGGCGCAGCCGGGCCGTCTTGGCACGGCGCGGCTGGACCCGGTCGCGCAGCGCGCGGGCCTCGGCAAGATCGCGCAGGAAGCGGGCGCGCCGTCGGCGGCGCTCGGCGTCGGTCTCCTGCGGTTCGGCCGGCTCCGGCCGATCAGGCAGGTCAGGCATTGGCTCACCACCCCGGGGGTCCGTCCCCACCACTTTCCCCCTGATGGGGGGTTTGATGCCCGCGAACGGACCATCCGCGCGGTTTCCGCCCCGGCCGGCCGCTCAGGGTGTGCGCGGACGCCGGGCCGGTGCGGCCCGGTTACTGTTGTGGACATGCGTCTCCACGTCGTCGACCACCCTCTGGTCGCCCACAAGCTCACCACGCTGCGCGACCGGCGCACGGACTCCGCGACCTTCCGCCGGCTGGCCGACGAGCTGGTCACCCTGCTCGCCTACGAGGCCACCCGTGACGTCCGCACGGAGCAGGTCGACATCAGCACGCCGGTCGCCTCGACCACCGGCGTCAAGCTCTCCCACCCGCGTCCGCTGGTGGTGCCGATCCTCCGTGCCGGTCTCGGCATGCTCGACGGCATGGTCCGGCTGCTGCCGACCGCCGAGGTGGGCTTCCTCGGCATGATCCGCAACGAGGAGACGCTGGAGGCGTCCACGTACGCCACCCGGATGCCGGAGGACCTCTCCGGCCGCCAGGTGTACGTCCTGGACCCGATGCTGGCCACCGGCGGCACGCTGGTCGCGGCGATCCGCGAGCTGATCCGGCGGGGCGCCGACGACGTGACGGCGGTCGTGCTGCTGGCCGCGCCCGAGGGCGTGGAGGTCATGGAGCGCGAGCTGGCGGGCGCCCCGGTCACCGTGGTGACGGCGGCCGTGGACGACCACCTCAACGAGCACGGCTACATCATCCCGGGCCTGGGCGACGCGGGCGACCGGCTGTACGGCGCGGCCGAGTAGGTCGTACGGCGCGGCCGAGTGGGCCGTACGGCGCGGCCGAGCAGTCCCCGGCCGTTCCGCCTCGGGCCGTCAGCAGCCCTTCTTCGCGGTGGCCGTCGGGGCCGGCGCGGTCAGGGCCGTCAGGGCCTCGGTCGCGTCCGCCTGGCTGCTGAGCGCCTTGAAGCCGTCCCCGATGATCAGGTCGATCTCGGCGCCCTTGCGGGCGGCGTCGGTGCGGCGCTCGGCCGTGCCGAGCTGGGTGGCGAGGACCGGCAGCGAGGTGTTCAGCGAGGACGAGGGTCCGAGCAGCAGCCCGGTGCCGGCCACCTTCTTGTCGTACTGCTTGGTGGCGTTGCCCACCTCGCCGATCTTGAAGCCGCGTTTCTTCAGCTCGTCGGCGGTGGTCTTGGCGAGGCCGCTGCGGGTGGTGGCGTTGAAGACGTTCACCGTGATCTGGGCGGGCTGCGGCAGCGCGGCCGCCGAGGCGGCGGGGGACGCGGCGGGGCTCGCCTTGGTGGACTTCACCGCGCAGCCTGCGCCGGTCGCGGACGCCTTGCCGCCGCCGGTGAAGACGTCGATGAGCTGCAACGTGCCCCAGCCCGCCACGCCGAGGGCGGCACCGCAGGCGACGACGACGGCGACCAGCCTGCCGCGTCGCCGGCGCGGGCGCAGTCGGGGGTATTTGTCCCCCGTGATCCGGTACTTGCCGCCCATGCCGGGGGGAGTCAGCATGCTCATGGGCGCAGCGTAGTGCGCCCGGGCGGCCATGACTAATAAACGATCATCCGACACCGTGCGGAGGGTGGGAAAGAACCCGAAAGGGTCAATCGCCGGGTGCGCGGGCGTCGTGCGGGCGGGTCCGGAGCGGGCGGGGCCGCGCTGTGGAGAGTCCGGGGCCGCGCTGCGGAGAGGCCGCGTCAGTCCAGTTCGAGCACGCGCGCGTGCAGCACCTGGCGCTGCTGGAGCGCCGCCCGTACCGCGCGGTGCAGCCCGTCCTCCAGATAGAGATCGCCCTGCCACTTCACGACATGCGCGAAGAGGTCGCCGTAGAACGTGGAGTCCTCGGCGAGCAGGGTCTCCAGATCGAGCTGCTGCTTGGTCGTCACCAGCTGATCGAGGCGGACCGGGCGCGGCGCCACGTCCGCCCACTGCCGGGTGCTTTCCCGGCCGTGGTCGGGGTACGGCCGGCCGTTTCCGATGCGCTTGAAGATCACACGGAAAGCCTACCGGCCCAGACCTTCCGGGCGCAGCCATGGCGAGCGAGTGCGACGCTGGAAAAGACGTGACGAACGGGGGCGAAACAGGAGCGAGGGGATCGGGCCGATGAGTGGTGCCAGCGAGATCGCCGCCGGGTACGCCTTCACCGGTCCCGCCCTCGACCTGGGCGCCCTGCTCTGGGAGGGGCGGTGCCTGCCGGACGCGCCGGTGCGGGTGCCGTTGACCGTGCTCAACCGGCACGGCCTGGTCGCGGGCGCCACCGGAACCGGCAAGACCAAGACGCTCCAGCTCGTCGCGGAACAGCTCTCGGCGCAGGGCGTCCCGGTCTTCCTGGCCGATGTGAAGGGGGACCTGTCGGGCGTCTCGGCGCCCGGCGCGGACGGTGAGAAGGTGCGGGAACGCGCCGGGGAAGTCGGCCAGAAGTGGACGGCGACCGGCTTCCCGACGGAGTTCTACGCGCTCGGCGGGCTGGGGCACGGCATCCCGGTGCGGGCGACCGTCACCAGCTTCGGGCCGGTGCTGCTGTCCAAGGTCCTCGGGCTGAACCCGACCCAGGAGCAGTCCCTCGGCCTGATCTTCCACTACGCCGACCAGAAGGGTCTTGAGCTGTACGACCTCAAGGACCTGCGGGCGGTCGTGGCCTTCCTGACCTCGGACGAGGGCAGGACCGAGCTGAAGGAGATCGGCGGGCTGTCCACCGCCACCGCCGGGGTGATCCTGCGGTCCCTGACCGCCTTCGACGCACAGGGCGCGGCGGCCTTCTTCGGCGAGCCGGAGTTCGACACCGGGGAGCTGCTGCGGACGGCGGCCGACGGGCGGGGGATCGTCTCGGTCCTGGAACTGCCCGCCGTGCAGGACAAGCCGCAGTTGTTCTCCACCTTCCTGATGTGGCTGCTGGCCGATCTCTTCCACGATCTGCCCGAGGTCGGTGACCTGGACCGGCCGAAGCTCGTCTTCTTCTTCGACGAGGCGCATCTGCTCTTCCACGACGCGTCGAAGGCGTTCCTCGACTCGATCACGCAGACCGTCCGGCTGATTCGCTCGAAAGGGGTTGGCGTGTTCTTCGTCACGCAGACCCCGAAGGACGTGCCCGGTGATGTCCTCGCCCAGCTCGGCAACCGGATCCAGCACGCGCTGCGGGCGTTCACCCCGGACGACCAGAAGGCCCTGAAGGCCACGGTGAAGACCTTCCCCGACTCCGTCTACGACCTGGAGGAACTCCTCACCGGCCTGGGCACCGGCGAGGCCGTCGTCACGGTCCTCAGCGAACGCGGCGCCCCCACACCGGTCGCGGCGACCAGGCTGCGGGCGCCCGAGTCCCTGATGGGACCGGTGGACGGTGCGGCCGTCGACGCGGCGGCGAGCGCGTCCTCGCTCCACGAGCGCTATGCACAGGCTGTGGACAGGGAATCGGCGTTCGAGAAGCTGGCGACGCGACCGAAGCCGACGGAGAAGGCACCCGAGGCCCGGTCGAAGCCTGCGGCGGCCTCCGAACGAGCGGAACCCTCGATGCTGGAGCAGGTCGTCGGCAGCGGAATGTTCCGCTCCCTGGCGCGCTCGGTCGGCACCCAGGTGGGCCGGGAGATCACGCGCTCCCTCTTCGGTACGGCGCGGCGGAGGCGGTAGCCCGCCGGGGCCCCGCCCCCGCCGTCGTCCCGCTCAGCGGTTCCGGTCCTCCGCCCGCGTCGGCGTGGGCCGCCCGCCGCGCTCGGCGGTCGTCGCCGACGGCTTCGGGGCCGCGCTGCGGGCGGCTTCGGCGCGCAGCAGGGCGCGCAGGATCGCGTAGGGGTCGGTGGGCATGGCTGTGCTCCTCGCATGAGTGCTGACGAATCTGACCCGAGGGGTCCGTCAGCAGCGCAGGACCACGGTCCGCGAGACGACCAGCGCGTACGGCGCCCCGCGCGGCGCGGGCCGCTCAGTCCCCGGCCGTGCCGCCGGTGCGGCGGGAGGCGCGGGGGGTGGGGGTACGGGGGATGGGGGTACGGCGGGACGCCGGACGCCGGGTGCGGGGCGCAGGACGGGGCCGGCGACGTCGTACTCGACGACCTCGGCCGCGACCGACGCCACGGAGACCTCGGCGGCGGCACCCGGCGCCAGCAGGGCGAGCAGCAGGACGACCGCGCGCAACCAGGCGCGCCCACGCGAAACCCGTCGTGCGGTGCTGCTCATGGCAGATGATCTCCCCCGACACGCCCACCCACCTGCACCCACCGACAAACTCCACCTGTTCGGCGGACGGGGGGTTGGGGGGCGCGTCCTTTTGCCTGGAGGGAGGGAGGCCGCTGACGGTCCGGGCGCCGGCCCTGTTCGGCAGACGGGAGGCGGGGGCGGGCGCGTCCTCGACTCCGCCCCCTCAGGCACGGGGCCAGGGCCACCGACGGCCGGGGCGTCGGCCCAGCGGATCACCATGATTCGCGGCGGCGACCCGGGGTGCCGGTACCGCCGGTCACGGGGTCCGGGGGTTGGGCCGGGGGCGCCGACGGGCGGGTTGAGGTGACCTGCGGTGGTGGTCCGGGGCGTCGGCACCGCCGGTCACGGAGTCCGGCCGACGCCGGGGCGGGCTGGAGGCGCCCGCACGAAGGCCACGGCCATCTGCGGTGGTTACCCGGATGCCGCACCGCAGGTCGTCGTAATCCCGTCCCGCGCCGCGTCCCCCGCGCCGCCGGCATCGGCACCGCCGCCCGGGACGTGCCCCGCCGGGAGACGTTGACGCCCCGCAAGAGCATCCCCCCGTCGGTCGGGGACGGGGCCTTGGCCGTCGGCAGTCCGGGCATCGGCCCAGTGGGTCACCGCGACCGCAGCGGCGGCCCGGGTCGCCTGCACCGCCGGTCACGAGGCCCGGGCCGGGGCGCCGATGCGTGGGCTGCGGTCACCTGCGGCGATGCGGGTGCCGAGCATCGCCGGTCACGCGGTCCGGCCCGGAGGGCCCGACGCGCAGGCCACCATCGCTCGCGGCGCCCACGCAGATGCCAGCACCACAGGTCGTCGTAGCTTCGCCCCGCCGCGTCCCCACCCCGGAGGTGCCGACACAGTCGGTCGTGCGGTCCGGCCCGTGCCGGGGCGTGCAGAGGGGGGCGACGCGCGGGCTGCGGTCGCCTGCGGCGGCTGGCCGCGGTGCCGGGACTGCTGGTCGTGCGGTCGGGCCGTGCCAGTGTGGGGCGGACGGGCCGACGTGCGGGCCCAGGTCGCCTGCGGTGACGGGCCTGGGCGCTGGCGCGGGTCATGAGGTCCGGTCCGTGCCGGGCCGACGGCCATCGTCACCCGCGGCGGGCTATCCGGATGCCGGCACCACAGGTCGTCGTAACTCGGCCCCGCCCCTTGCCGCGTCTCCCTCGCCGGAGGCGCTGGCGACCCGCAAAGGCGATGCCCCCGTCGGCCGGGCGCCGCCCAGCCCTAGCCCTTGGTCGTGCGGGACGCTTTCGCTGCCTTTGCTGCCGCCTTCATTTCCTGTTTGTGGGTGCGGACCTTGGTCAGGGAGTCCGGGCCCGTGATGTCCGCGACCGAGCGGAAGGAGTCGGGTTCGCCGTATGCGCCGGCCGCCTCGCGCCAGCCCGTGGGGTGGACGCCGAGCTGTTTGCCGAGGAGGGCCAGGAAGATCTGGGCCTTCTGCTTGCCGAAGCCGGGGAGGGCCTCGAGGCGGGCGAGGAGTTCCTTGCCGGTGCCGACGCCCTCCCAGACGGCGCTCGCGTCACCGTCGTAGTGCTCCACCAGGTACTGGCAGAGCTGCTGGATGCGCTGCGCCATGGACCCGGGGTAGCGGTGCACCGCCGGTTTCTCGGAGAGCAGCGCGGCGAACTCCTCCGGGTTCCGGCCGGCGATGTCGTGCGCGTCGAGGTCGTCCGTGCCGAGCCGGTCGGCGATGGTGCGGGGCCCCTTGAACGCCCACTCCATCGGGACCTGCTGGTCGAGCAGCATCCCGACCAGCGCGGCCAGCGGGGAGCGGCCGAGGAGTTCGTCGGCCTGGGGGTCCTGGGCGAGATGCAGGGTGACGTCCATGCGTCGATGATCCCGCCTGGCGGGTCAGCTCGCGCGCCAGTACCCGAGCGCGTGCAGCCGCTCCTTGGGAACGCCCAGCTCCTTGCGGACGTACGCCGACAGCGTCCGGGTGGTCCGCGTGTCGCAGGCGATCCAGACGTACGGGTGCTCGGTGGCCGTCAGCAGGGCGGGCAGTTCCGCCTTGACCCGGTCGACCAGCTCCGCCCGGGACACATGCCGGGTCTCGTGCCGCTCGGGGTCCGTACGGAAGGGCAGGCCGTCCGCCTCGCCCTCGAACCAGATCGTGGCCGGCGCCGAGCCGAGCGCCCCCTCGCCGAGCAGGGAGTTGATCGCGGGCAGCGAGGCCGGGTCACCGATCGCGAGGACGTGCGAGGGCGTCGGGGCCGGCTCCTCGAAGCCGGTGCCCTGCACGGTCGCGTCGATGGTGTCGCCGGGCTTCGCCGTCCGCGCCCAGTCGCTGGCCGCGCCCTCGTGCAGCGCGAACTCCAGCGAGAATGTGCCGGCCTCCGGGTCCGGGTCGACCAGGGTGTACGCCCGCTGGTGCGGCTTGCCCGCGTTGGAGAACCACAGCCGCACCCACATCGTCGGGTGGACCCCGGTCGCCGCGAGCAGTCCGCCGTCCGTGAGGTGCACCCGGCGGAACGCCCCGGTGACGTCCTCGGCCCCCGTCACGGTGAGCGTGAAGTCCTTCGCCCGCATCAACTTGAGGACCGCGCCCTCCCAGCCCCGCCCCTGCGCCATGGCCTCTTCACCTCTCGCGTACGATTCCTGCACCGATTAATTAGGTAAGGCTAACCTAAAGCACGGCCGCCCCCAGTGGAACAGCCGGCCCCAGGGCAACAGCGGAACAGCCGCAACAGAGCAACAGCGGAACAGTGCAACAGAGGGACAGAGGAACCACAGGTGACCACCGAGATCCACAGAGACGCCTGGGGCGTCCCGCATCTGCGCGCCACCGACACCATGGCCCTCGCCCGCGCCCAGGGCCTGGTCACCGCCCGCGACCGCTCCTGGCAACTGGAGGTGGAACGCCACCGCGCCCAGGGCACCTCCGCGTCGTTCCTCGGCCCGGAGGCCGTCGCCTGGGACGTGTTCGCCCGCCGCGTCCGCCTCGACGACACCGCCCGCCGCTGCTTCGACCGGCTCACCGAAGGGCACCCGGAGACCGCCGACTGGGTGCGCGCCTACGTCGACGGCGTCAACGAGGGCCTCGCGGAGGAGAGTTCGCACACCGGTCCGCACGCCGGTTCGCACACCGGTCCGCACGCCCCCGAGTTCCGGCGGGCCGGCCTCGCCCCCGGCCGCTGGGAGCCCTGGACCCCGCTCGCCGTCTGGCTCTCCACCCACATCCTGTTCGCCGGGTTCCCCGCCAAGCTCTGGCGCGACCAGGCGGCCCGCCTCCTCGGCCCGGACGCCGTCGGCCTGTTCGCCACCGACGGCCCCGCCACTGCCGGCAGCAACGGCTGGCTGGTCGACGGCACCCGCACCACCACCGGGCAGGCCCTGATCGCCGGCGACCCGCACCGCTTCATCGAGGAGCCCGGCGTCTACCAGCAAATACGCCTGGCTTGCGATGAGTTCGACGTCGTCGGGATCGCCGTGCCCGGCGTCCCCGGCATCGCCCACTTCGGCCACACCGGCACCGTCGCCTGGGCCATCACCAACGCCATGGCCGACTACCAGGACCTCTACCGCGAACGGCTGCGCCGCACCGGCGCCGGCGTCGAGGCCCTCGGCCCCGACGGCACCTGGCGGCGCGTCGCCCGGCACACCGAACTCGTCCGGGTGGCGGGGGAGGAGAGCGTCGAGATCGAGATCCTGGAGACCGAACGCGGCCCGATCGTCGCCGGCGGCCCCGAGGGCCTGGACGACGGCACCCCGCTCGCCCTCGCCCTGCGCTACCCGCCCCGCGTCACCGCCGACCTGGGCTTCCAGGCCCTGCTCCCGCTGCTGCGCGCCCGCCGGGTCGCCGACGTCGACGCCGCCCTCGACGAGTGGGCCGAGCCGGTCAACGTCGTCCAGGCCGCCGACACCGAGGGCGGCCTGCTGCACCGGGTCGCGGGCCGGGTCCCGGTGCGGTCCGCGGCCAACGGCACCCGGCTGGTGGCCGCCTGGGAGCCCGGCCACGAGTGGACCGGCTGGCACCCGGCCCCCCGCGCCGGCCTCACCGACGGCATCGCCGTGATGGCCAACCAGCGCGGCCTGGCCACCCCGCTCGGCGTCGAGTTCGCCGCGCCGTATCGCGCCGACCGCATCCGGGAACTCCTGAACGGCGAGAACGGCGAGAACGGCGAGAACGGCGAGGCCATCTGGTCCGCAGCCGACATGGCTGCCGTCCACACCGACACCCATCTCGCCTCCGCCAGCGCCCTCCTGGACCACCTGGCCGCCCTCGATGACGTCGACCACTCCGACGCCCCCGACGCCCTCACCCCCACCGCCGCCGACCTGCGCGAACGCCTCCTGCGCTGGGACCGCCGTATGGACGACGACAGCCGGGACGCCCACGCGTACGCCGCCGTCCGCAGCGCACTCGTCCGCCGGCTCGCCGCCCACCCCGCCTTCGCCGCGCTCACCGCCCCGCCCGCCTACCCCGAGGTCTTCCTGCCCTGGCTGGCCCTCCTCCCGCGCATCGGCTTCGCCCTCGAACACCTGCTGCGCGCCGAGGAGTTGTACGGCATCGACCGCCCCGCCCTGGTCCGCGAGGCCCTGGAGGAGGCCGCAACAGCGCTCGCCGCCGAGCCCCCGCTCCGCTGGGGTGACACCCACCGCCTCGCCCCCTGGCGGGCCCTGCCCGACCCCTCGTACGAGGGCCCGGCCCTCTCCGGCGACCACGACTGCGTGCTGTGCACCACGTCCGTGCCCGGCTGGACCGACCTCGCCGCGCGCGGCCCCGCCGCCCGGTACGTCTGGGACCTCGCCCGCCGCGAGGACAGCCTGTGGATCGTCCCGCACGGCGCCTCGGGCCGCCTCGACAGTCCCCACCACCACGACCAACTGCCCCTCTGGCTCAGGGGAGAGCTGGCCCCGGTCGTCACCGACTGGACCCGGCTGACCAAGGAGAACGATGTCTGAGCACCCCAACTCCCCTTACGTGCACGAGCAGTACGTCGAAGGATTCGGCACCGTCCGGATCCGCCCCCTCGACGCCGAGGGCGACGCCGACGTCGTCCACGGCTGGGTCCGCGAGGAACGCGCCGCGTTCTGGGGCATGAACGGCCTCACCCGGGACCAAGTCGCCGAGATCTACGCCCACATGGCGGGCCTCGACACCCACCACGCCTACCTCGCCGAGCTGGACGGCACCCCGGCCGCCCTCCTCCAGACCTACGAGCCCACCGAGGACCGGGTCGGCGAGACCTACGAGGTCGAACCCGGCGACATCGGCATCCACCTCCTCCTCGCCCCCGCCGACGCCCCCGGCGGCCGCCCCGGCTGGTCGTCGGCGCTGATGGGCGCCCTCGCGGTGTTCGTGCTGCTGGGCCTGGACCGGCCCAGGGTCGTCGTGGACCCCGACATACGCAACGAGAAGGCGCTCGCCCGGTTCGTACGGCAGGGCTTCGAGCCGGGGCCGCTCGTCACCCTGCCCGAGATCGACCTGCCCGAGGTGTACCTGCCCGAGAAGAAGGCCCAACTCGCCTTCCTGCGACGGGAGGTAGCCTTCCCAGGGTGACGTCCGAGCTGACCCCGGAAGACCTCGTCGGTCACTACGGCCTGGAGCCGATACCCCGCGAGGGCGGCCTGTTCCGCCGTACCTGGGCGGGACCCGACGGACCGGACGGCCGCCCGGCCGGCTCCGCGATCGTCGCGCTGCTCACCGCCGACGACTACTCGGCCCTGCACCGCCTCCCCGCCGACGAGGTCTGGCACCACTACCTCGGCGACCCCCTGGAACTCCTCCTCCTCGCCCCCGACGGCACCTCCCGTACGGCGGTGCTCGGCCCCGACCTGCGCGCCGGACAGCATCCCCAGCTCACCGTCCCCGCCCGCACCTGGATGGGGGCGCGGCCCCGCGGCGCCTGGACCTTCTTCGGCTGCACGATGGCCCCCGGCTTCACCTACGGGGACTACGAACACGGCACGGCGGAGCGGCTCACCGCGCGATATCCCGACCGGGCGGCCCTGATCGCGCGACTGTGCCGTCCATGACCTTGCTGGCGGGCCGGACGGCCCTGATCACGGGCGCGGGCGGCGGCATCGGACGCGGTATCGCGCTGCGCTTCGCCGAGGAGGGCGCCGCGGTCGCCCTGCACTGCCGTACCGCGGTGGCGGCGGCCGAGGCGCTCGCGCGGGAGATCGGCCCCCGGGCCGTCGTGCTGCCAGGCGCCGATCTGACCGTGGAGGACGACTGCCGGCGGCTGGTGGCCGAGGCCGCCTACTGGGGCGGCGGACGGCTCGACGCGCTCGTGAACAACGCCGGTGTCCAGCCGGTCCACGCGCTGCCCGGGATGCCGGCGGCGGACTGGCGGGCGGTCGTCGACACCAATCTGACCAGCGTGTTCGCCTGCACCCAGGCGGCCGCCGAGGTGATGCGCGAGCACGGCGGGACCATCACCCACATCGCCTCCGTCGAGGCCAGGACACCCGCACTCGGGCACGCCCACTACGCCGCCGCCAAGGCCGCGGTCGTGATGCACGCCCGCGCGGCGGCCCAGGAGTACGGGCCGTACGGCATCCGCGTGAACACGGTCTCGCCCGGCCTGATCGAGCGGGACGGCCTGGAGGACGCCTGGCCGGAGGGCGTGCGCCGGTGGCGGGAGGCGGTCGCGGTCGGCCGTCTCGGCCGCCCCGAGGACGTCGGCGACGCCTGCGTCTTCCTCGCCTCGCCGCTCGCCTCCTGGGTGACGGGCCATGACCTGGTGGTGGACGGCGGGGCGTCGGCGCGGGCCGCGTGGTGAACCCGACGCGTCCCTGATCTGGACTCCGGGGCGGCGCGGATGCTGGGGTGAACCGGATGACGGGAGTGAACCGGATGGCGTGTGCATCCGTACGTATCCCGAGCACGCGGGTGTCGAGCAAGGCGGAGCGGTGACGTGAGCGTGGGCGTGGGCACAGGCGTGGACATGGGTGCGGGCGTGGGCGAAGGACGCGATGACGGACGGCGGCGGATCGGCGGACGACGGAGCGGGGGACGGCGTAACGGCGGATGGGGCAACGGCGGACGGCGTATCGGCGGACGACGTATCGGCGGACGGCGAGGGCTTCAAGGGCTGGTGCTGCTGGGCACCGTGCTGGTCCTGCTCCTCCTCGGCGGCGGCCCGGCCTCGGCGCACGCCGCCCTCCGCGGCACCGACCCCGCCGACGGAAGCGTCGTCAAGACGTCCCCCCGCGCCATCACCCTCACCTTCACCGAGTCGGTAGGACTGCTCGACGACTCCTTCCGCGTCCTCGACCCCGACAACCAGCGCGTGCGCACGGGCAAGGCGGCGCATGCGGAGGGCCGTGCGGACACCGTGTCCGTCGCCCTCCCCGAGAAGCTGGGCACCGGCACGTTCACGGTGGCCTGGCGGGTGGTGTCCGAGGACAGTCACCCGGTCTCCGGCGCGTTCACCTTCTCCGTCGGCGAACCCTCCGCGACCCGGGCCGTCCTGCCGTCCGGCGCCGACGACAACCCGGTCACCGACGGCCTCTACAACATCGGCCGCGACCTCGCCTACATCGGCGCCGCCCTGCTCATCGGCGCGGCGGCCTTCGTCGCCCTGTGCCGGCCGCCGGACCGCCGCCCGCTGCGCGCGCTGCTCCTCGGCGGCGGCTGGGCGCTGGCCGGCTCGACCGTCTTCCTCTTCTTCCTGCGCGGCCCCTACGAGGCCGGCACCGGACCGGCCGGCATGTTCGACCCGTCCGGCCTGACCAGGACCCTGAGCAGCCGTCCGGGGCTCGCCCTGCTGGCCCGGCTCGTCCTGCTGGCGGCCGCGGCCGTCCTGCTGCTGCGGCAGAGCAGGCGCGAGACGCCGTCCCGCGCGGGCCTCGCCACCGGCGCCGCCCTCGCCGTCGGCCTCGCGCTGACCTGGGCCGGCGCCGAGCACGCCTCGGCCGGCATCCAGGTCCCGGCCGCGATGACCTCCTCGGTGCTGCATCTGCTGGCCATGGCCGTCTGGATGGGCGGCCTCCCCGCACTGCTCCTGCTGCTGCACCGCGCCTCCGTGCCGTCGACCGTGGTCATCCGCTTCTCCCGGCTGGCGGGCGCGTCGGTGGCCGTCCTCGTGGCGACCGGCGTCTACCAGTCCTGGCGCGGCCTCGGCTCCTGGTCGGCGCTGACCGACACGACGTACGGCCGACTCCTGCTCGCCAAGCTGGCCGCGGTGGCGGTCCTCCTCGCGGCGGGCGCGCTGTCCCGCCGGACGGTGCGGAGGGGGACGGCGGTGCCCGCGACGACGGCGCAGGCGGCGGAGGCACGGGAGGAGAGCCGGGTGCCGGAACCGGCGGGGGTGGTGGCGGGGGTCTCGGGATCGGCTCCGGGATCGGCTTCGGTGCCGCCAGGGGCCTCGGGAACGTCGGAGGCGTCAGCGCCGGGCGCGGACCCGGCGTCGGGCGAGGACGGACCGGCCGCGGACCCGGCCGAGGGCGGATCGGCCGCGCCTGGGGACGGCGAATCGGCCCAGGACGCCCCCACCCCCCGCCGCCGCCCGCTCTCCCCGGCCGAGGACACCCGACGCCGTGCGCTGCGCCGCTCGGTGCTCTTCGAGGTCGCCGTCTCCGTCGTCGTCCTCCTGCTGACGACGATCCTGACGGGCACCCTGCCCGGCCGGGCGGCCGCCGAGGCGGCAGCGGCGGAGCAGAGCGCGGGACTGCCGGTCGCCTCGGTCACGATCATCCCGTTCGACGCGGGGCTCGGCATGCGCGGCACCGTGCAGGTCACCCTCGACCCGGGCCGGGTCGGCGACAACAACGTCCAGGCGGTGGTCTACGGCCCCGACGGCGGGTTCGTCAGCATCCCCGAACTGCGGCTCTCCTTCACCCTGCCCAGCCAGGACATCGGCCCCCTCGACGCCAAACTCACCGACCGGGGCGGCTACTGGGCCTCCGACGGCCTCAGCCTGCCCATCCCCGGCACCTGGGAGATGAAGGCGACGGTCCGCGTGACCGACACCGACCAGGTCAGCGAGACGAAGCCGGTGGAGATCGTCCGCTAGGCCGTGTTGTCGGCGTGGTCGGCGCAGCAGGGCGTCGGGTTCGGGACCTCGAAGGGGGCGAGCGCGCCGCCCGCCGCCGGGACGAGGGCGAGCGTCAGCCGCCCGCCCCGCCACTCGGGCCGTACATGGTCACGTGTGAACACCGGCGTCGAGGGGTCCGGCGCACCCCCGCCCGTGGCCCCGACCACCACCAGGCGTTCCACGGCGGTCAGGGCGAGCAGCTCCGCGACGGTGACCGTGCCGGTGAGGTGCTCGACCCCCGGGAAGAGCACGGCCCGCCCGCCCTCGCGCCGCGCGTGCTCCCCGGCCGCGGCCCCCGCGGCGCGCACCGCGGCGGCGCCCCCGTACACCCGTCCGCCCAGCACGGCACCCGCGCCGCTTAGTTCTCCTCTCACCCGCGTCCATACGGCTTCGGCCGCGTCGGTGTCGGGCAGGGCGAGGGAGACGGCCGTGCCCCGGCGCTCGGCGGTGCGGATCAGATGGGTGCAGGCGAGCGTGCCGGGCGGGAGGCCGAGCCGGTCCACCAGGTCGTGGACCAGATGATCGGCCTCCCGCAGGCTCACCGTCCCGGCGTCCACCCCGATCACGGAGGTGCTCATGCGGGCAGGACCCACATCGGGTTGGAGTAGAACCACAGGTCCTTCCACGGGTCGGCGTCGCCGATGACGTCCATGGCGGGACCGGCCGGGTCGACGGCCGCGCCGTGGACGCCGACGGCCGTACGGTTGCCGTCGGTGCCGCGCAGCCGCACGTAGAACGGCCGGTCGGCGCGGCCGAGCGGGTAGGTCAGCCGTACCGTGCCGGTCGACCGGTTCACCTCGAAGGACTTCACGACCCTGGTGTCCGGGGTGGTGAAGACGTCCCGGTCGGCGACCGGACCGGTGACGGCGCCCCGGACGACGTCGACACGGGCCAGGGCCGGTACGAACTGAGACCAGTTGGGGCCGTTGGCCAGGCTGATGTCGACGACCAGCTCGACGGCGGCGCCCCGGCGCACCCGCAGGGTGTCGCCCAGGGTCACGGTGTGCCCGCCGGAGCGCAGCCGTGCGTCGAGCCCGCTGATCAGACCGCCGTGGTCGACCCAGACGCGTCCGGCGCGGATGCCGTCCATGACGGCCTGGTAGGAGAAGGAGGCGGCGCCGACGTGCGTACGGCTGTACTGTCCGGGCCAGAAGTCGGTGTCGCCGAGGTTGAGGCCGCCGCCGTAGACCGGGTCGGCGTAGCGGCCGTCGGTGGCGAAGTCGCCGCCGGGGCCGCGGACGGCGGAGTCGGCGTGCACGTTGTGCGAGTCGGAGTTGGCGGTGATCCACCAGGGCTTGCCCTCGGCGAGCAGGCTGTCCCACAGGCCGCCGACGGTGGCGGTCATCCAGTCGAAGCCGCCCCAGGTGCGGTAGCTCTCCAGGGGGTAGGCGGCGAAGGAGTCGGCGCCGGGGCTGCCGTCGTAGATGCCGCGGGCGGCGCCGGGGCCGGTCGGGGCGGGCAGTCCGCCGGCCTGGTGGCCGGGGGCGCCCTCCATGCCGACGGCGATCCGGGGCTGGGCGTCGCGCCAGCCGCGGATCTCGTGCGGGGAGTCGATGCCCTTGCGGGCGGGGTGGTTGGCGAGGAACAGGGCGTCCTTCACCTTGCGGCGCCGTACCTGCTCGGCGAGGAAGTCGATCCCGGCGATGGCGAGCGCCTCGTTGGCCGGGGAGCTGCCGCTCGCCTTCCGCACCGATCCGTCGAAGGAGGTCTCGAACTCCTTGAGGACGGCGACCTCGTTCTTGCCGGGGTGCACGAAGACCGTGCCGTGCTCGGCGGCCGGGATGTTCCACTCCAGGCCCTGGAAGACGAGGGTGTCGTCCGTCCGCTCCCGCGCGGCGACGATGTCCGGATTGACCTTCTCCACACCGATCCTGGCGTGCGTCTCGCTGCCGTGGTCGGTGATGACCATCCAGTCCAGACCGTGCGCGTTCGCCTGCCGCACATGGTCGAGGACCCGGTACTTGGCGTCGGAGCTGTACTGCGTGTGGATGTGATGATCACCGGCGAGCCACAGATAACGGCCGCCTCGGCCCCCGTGCGCCGACGCCGAGCCGCCCACGACAGCCGCGGCCGCCTCGGCCCCACCGACCACACTCCCCGCGACGAGCCCGGCCCCCAGCAGCCCGGCACGCCGCAGCATGGAACGCCGGGACAACTGACTGGGCGTCAACTCACCGTCGGGCACGGAGAGATCAAGGGCAGGCGGAAGGGAGGAGCCGTCGTGTGGATGCTGGTGATGATGATGATGATGGTGATGGCCGTGACCGTGGCTCATGCTCAACTCCCGCCGGTGAGGACGTACACGCTTGGGACGCGCAGATTCTGCGGTGGCCACATGAACGACGTTGGGCGGGGCGGTGGTTGAAGCCGTAACGGCTGATGTGAGATGAGGTGAGGCGATGCGGGGGAGCCGGAAGGTCAAAGAATGTGCCGCAGATAAGCCTGAGGATCGTCGAGGTATCGCCGCCAGTGCTCGACGAGGGCGAGGTCCTCCCAGGCGACGCGGCGCATGCCGTGGTCACCGAGCTCGATGATGTCGGCGCCGGGCAGCGCGGTCAGCAACGGGGAGTGGGTGGCGCAGATGACCTGGCCGCCCTGCTTCACCAACGAGTCGATATGGCCGAGCAGTTCGAGGCAGGAGGTGAAGGAGAGCGCCGCCTCGGGCTCGTCCATGACATACAGCCCCGGCTGGAGGAACTTCCCCCGGAACGCCGCGAGGAATCCCTCGCCGTGACTGACGGAGTCGGGCGCGAACCCCTCCCGGTCCAGCGCGTCCAACGCCGTCTCCGCCCGCAGGAAGAACCCCTTCCGCGCGGCCCAGCTCCGCAGCATCGCCCGCGCACCCGGCGCCGCGTCGAACCGGACCCGCTCCCCCAACGCCGACCTGGGCCGATGACTGGAATACCGCCAGTCGTGCGACCCACCCCACGAGTCCAGCCCAAACCCTTCGGCAAGCCCCTCGACCAACGTCGACTTCCCGGACCCGTTCTCCCCGACCAGAAAGGTCACGGCACTACGGAACCGCAACCCATCCCCCACAAGCTCCCGCACACAGGGCACGGACCAGGGCCATTCCTCCGCGTCGAGCGAGGCGAGGTGCGCGTACGCGCGGTCGACGATCACGCTTCGAGTGTGCCTGGGTGTCGGCTCCGTCGCGAGGGAGAGGCCGTCCCGTCTTCCGATGACAGACCCCCGACCGCACCCGGGCGGACAGCCCGGTGTGCGGCTTCGTGGAGGGCGGCCGACGGTGTCAGAACGAACCGTAGCGGCCCGTCAGGTCGGCCTCGGGGCAGGTGACGGAACCGACCAGGCACGCGACGCTGGCGTAGGAGCGCTTGTAGACGTTCGTCACCTTTCCGCCGTCGTAGATGTAGATGTAGTTGTTCGGGAACAGTCGGTGCTTGCCGGAGCGGATGGTGTAGTTGCCGCTCTTGGTGAGATTCATGGTCAGGGCGCCGTCTGCCGCGCCCTTGACGCCGCCGAGCCCGCTGCAGAACGGGTTGGTGGCGTGGACGACCATGCGCACGTCCACGTAGTTGCTGCCGGACCCGAGCTTCTTGGCGTACGTGTCCTTCGCGCTGGCCGTCTTCTGCTTGACGAGCTTGCCGTCGGACTTCCGGTAGACCTTGGTCGGGTGGATGTTCTTGTTCGGGGTGACCTTCTTCGAACTCCAGGTGACCGTCGCGTGCAGGGCGAAGCGGTACTTGTCGGACTTCCAGTTGAAGTCGGTGTGCCCGTCGCCGCCGAACTGGAAGTTCCTCCCGTAGTCACAGCCGGCGAGCGGGGCGTCGATCTTCTTCTGCGGGATGAAGCCGACCCAGCTCACGGTGGAGGTGGAGGCGGTTCCGGCCGCCTGCGCCCGGTCGACGGCTGTTTGTTGGAGGGCGGCGGCGGAACCGGAGGCCGGGACGGACACCTTCATGCCGTACGTCCGGGCGCCCTCGCCGCCCGTCTCGGGCAACAGCGGTACGACCTGGTATGCGTAGTCGGCGCCAGGGCGGACGTTCGTGTCGCGGTACGACGTCACACCGGCGGCGAGCGTGGCCACCTCAGCGCCGTCCCGGGTGATCACGTAGCGCGCGTCCTCGGTGTAGCCGCGCCAGGACAGTTCGACGAAGCCGTCGCCCGATGCCGAGGTGATGCCTTCCCGGGCCATGGAGGTGTCGACGACCGCCTTCTCGCCCGACTCGGCCCTCACGACTCCGAAACCCTGCGCCGTGAGCGTCCTGCCGGTGGCGCTGTCCGCACCCACGCCGGACACGTCGGCCAACGTGTGCGCGGCGAGCGCCGACACCGAGAACGCCGGGGCGACGGGCGCTGGTTGCTGGTCGGCGGAAGCGGTCGTGTGAAAGGCGGTCGTCACCAGCGCGAGCGGTGCCACCGCCAGGCCGGCCACCTTGATCGAACGCGAGAGCAGCAAGAGAGTTCCCCCTTCGGTCTTTGCCGTTCCGTGGGAAAGACACTAGAAGAGGGTGAATTGAGGCGTAAGTGACTCTAGGGGCAGTGCACTTGGGGGCATTGCCCGAAAGGGAGGTCAGGTGAGCAGCGCGACCAGGAACACCGGGTAGAGGACGCCCAGCGACCCCGTCGCCACGCCGAATGCGCTGAGTCCCCGGTTCAGCCTGCGGCCGAGGCCGAGCAGACCGAAGGTGATGGCGAGGGCACCAGCCAGCAGCGGGATCGCGATGCCGATGAAGCCGGACAGCGCGGCGGTGACGGTGGCGACCACACCGAGCACGAGAGAGACCGGGCCGTAGAGGGTCGCGGGGCTGTCGGTGGGTGCGGTTCCGTCGGTCATGTCGATTTCCTCACTGCGAGTCGATGTGAACGACCGGGCATGGAAAGTAAACCGCATTCTTCGGATAACTCCCTCGGCGGGGTTTTCCGCTTCGCGAAGAGCGTGATTCCGGTCGTGAAGAGCGTGATTCCGGGTTGTCCCCCAGAAGTCTGTCACTCCTCTTCTGCACACCGTCCGCGCCTGCGGTGCGGCCGGTGACGTCGTTGAACCGCTTGGCAGCGGACCATGGCTGGGAAGGGCCGGTGCCGGTCTTGGCGGCGGCGACCAGCGCGGTCAGGCGCTTCTCGTCGACGGGGCCGGAGACCGCCGCGGCGACCCGTCCGCGTGGGTCGATGACGAACGTGGCGGGTAGGCCCTGCGTGGTCGTCAAGCCCTCGGCCACGGCACGGAACCGCTTTCCGCCGGGGTCCAGGACGCTGGGATAAGGCAGGTGGAACTCGCGGGCGAAATCGCGGGCCGCGCCGGCGGAGTCGTCCTCGTTCAGGCCCAGGACCACGACGCCCTGGCCCCTCGTTCTTTCGTGAAAGCGCGACAGCGCGGGGGCTTCCTCGCGGCAGGGCCCGCACCAGGAGGCCCATACGTTCACCACGACCGTCTTGCCCTTGTGTTCGGCGAGACTCGCAGGGCGTCCGTCGGTGTCGGTGCCGGTGAGATCCGGTGCGGTGGGACGGTGCGCGGCGTCGATCGTGAGCACTCCGTCCGCGCCACGGTGACGGCCCGGGGAGCCGTGAGGGTCGTCCCCGGAGACGGCCACGCCGACAAGCGCAACGGCGCTGACGATGGCGGCCACGACGGGGACGTAGACGCGGGCAGGCGGGTGCTTCATGCTGGTTCCTCCGCGGGGTCCGGCATGGGGTCAGCCGCCGGTGGAGTCGACGCAATGGTTGCGCTGGCGGATCGGCCGGACGATGCGGCTCAGCTCGACCAACGCCCTGTCGACAGCGGTGTCCTGGGCGTCGAAGGCGACTTCGACGGCGGGGTCGCGCCCGTAGGTGATGATCACTTTGCGGCCGTCACGCGACTCGTCCTGCCGGTAGACCCAGTCCACACTGTCGACGGTCACACACAGGTCGGTGGTCGGAGCAGGCGGCTCCAGCCCACAGCGTAGGACCACGGACTGGTCTCCCCATACGGCGACACCTGGCATGCCTGTGTCCGCGAGCTCGTGCCCGTCCAGCGCCGCCGGGTAGCCCTCGGCGATGTCCGCACAGGCCGGAGCGTCGGCATGGGGTGCCTGCTCGACGCCACGGGTCGGAGAGCTCAGTTCGTGGGCCACGACGACGCCCGTGAGTACGACGGCGGCGACCGTGAAACCAAGGCCGAGCCTGAGCCTGCGGGATGGACGGGCCATGCCGGACGTACCCCCGATTGTGCGCTTGGACAACACTGCCTGCTGGTCGTACTGAACAATACGCCGCTGCTCAACTGGCCTTGTGGACACCTCCCTTATGGACGCTGTGCGCACGGAAAAGCCCTGCCTACCCTGTCGTGGCCAACTCGCTCTCTGGCCCGTAGGGGGAATTTCGCCATGCTCAAAACCGCCAAGGTGCTTGTGCTGGCCGGTGCTGCTGCGACGATGATCGCGGCCTCGGCCCTGCCGGCGGGCGCTGCGCCCGCGGCTGATGTGACGGCGAGCGCGTACAACAACGTACGGCTGGAAAAGGTGTGGGGTCCGACGGGGATCTGTCTCTCCATGAACGGCAAGACCGCGAACAACGCCCCGGTCGTGCAGAAGAAGTGCACCTCGGGGTCGGACCAGAAGTGGACGCTCAAGGGGACGTCCGCCGGGATCTACACGATCAAGAACAAGAAGTCGGCGAAGTGCCTGGGCATCTCCGCCACGAGCAGCGGCACTGTGGTCACACAGCGGCCGTGCAACGCCTCGTCCAAGACTCAGCAGTGGTACCTGGCCGGCAGCAAGATCCACAGCAAGTGGGCCAAGAAGTGCCTGACCGAGGCGGGTTCGACGCTCGGTCAGAAGGCCACGATCACCGCATGCGGCGAGAGCACCGCGAAGCGTAAGGCCCAGGAGTGGGGCATTTCTTGACACCCTGTTCTTGATGCTCTGAACGGAACTGGGGCAGGGGCTTCGCACGTGCGGAGCCCCTGCCCCAGTTCGGGTAACGAGCCGGTAACCAAATCGAGTTCACCGTCAGAGGCGATGACTAGGGTGATCCGTGACCACCGCCGTACCCGGGGCACGGGGCTCTGCTGGGAACGCGGGGTCGGAAAGGATCTTTCATGACGATGTCGACGTGTGCCTACCGACGCCTGGGTGCTGAACCGGTGCACGGATCCGTCAGAGTTGACCATCTGACGGACCGTGAGAAGGAAGTGTTCCTTCTGCTCGGTACGGGCTTGGGTAATCGTCGGCTCGCGAACGAACTGCGCATCTCCGAGCGGACGGTGAAGGCGCACATAGCGCGGATCATCGAGAAGCTGGGGTACCAGACCCGCCTGCAGACGGCGGTGCTCGCCGTACTCGTCCATGACGTGCTGTGCGCAGACGCGGACTGTACCTGCTAGCTCCCTCCGAACGCCGAAGGGGCCACTGGCGGGCCCCTTCGGCCGTCCGATGGCGAGCGGTCGGACGCGAGCAGCCGGTCACAGCCTGCCGGGCGGGACGCCCGGGCGCAGACGACGAACCGGCAACACGCCGGATCTTCGTCCCCACGCGCCCGGAAGACGAGCGTGACGATCATCTCTTCCGACTGGCTCGCGAGGCTTGGACCGGCCAGGACGAATCCATCATGGACACGTCGAAGGGCCCCACCGCAAGCGGTGGGGCCCTTCGACATCGTGCCCGGTGAGGCACTGGCGGAGGATACGAGATTCGAACTCGTGAGGGGTTGCCCCCAACACGCTTTCCAAGCGTGCGCCCTAGGCCTCTAGGCGAATCCTCCGCGGCAAACAATACAAGACGTTGAGGAGTGCTCGCGAACTCGTTCGCCGCCCCCCGCATCAGGTACTGTTTGCGCAGCCCCTCACGCGGCGCTATCTGACTGAACTCCCCCAGGGCCGGAAGGCAGCAAGGGTAGGTCGGCTCTGGCGGGTGCGTGGGGGGCGCCTGCGTTCACGGGGGCTGCGTCCATGCGGGCTGGGTTTGTCAGTGGGCGCCTATAACCTCGTAGGCGTGTCGTCTCTCGCGCTGTACCGCCGTTATCGCCCGGAGTCGTTCGCCGAGGTCATCGGGCAGGAGCATGTCACCGACCCGTTGCAGCAGGCGCTGCGGAACAACCGGGTCAATCACGCGTACCTGTTCAGCGGTCCGCGCGGATGCGGCAAGACGACCAGCGCGCGCATCCTCGCCCGCTGCCTGAACTGCGAGAACGGCCCCACCCCGACCCCCTGCGGCGAGTGCCAGTCCTGTCAGGACCTCGCGCGCAACGGCCCCGGTTCCATCGACGTCATCGAGATCGACGCCGCGTCTCACGGTGGTGTCGACGACGCCCGTGACCTGCGGGAGAAGGCGTTCTTCGGGCCCGCCCGCAGCCGCTACAAGATCTACATCATCGACGAGGCCCACATGGTCACGTCGGCCGGTTTCAACGCGCTCCTCAAGGTCGTCGAGGAGCCGCCGGAGCATCTGAAGTTCATCTTCGCCACCACCGAGCCCGAGAAGGTCATCGGGACCATCCGCTCCCGGACCCACCACTACCCGTTCCGGCTCGTGCCGCCGGGCACGCTGCGCGACTACCTCGGCGAGGTGTGCCAGAAGGAGGACATCCCCGTCGAGGACGGCGTTCTGCCGCTCGTCGTGCGGTCGGGCGCCGGGTCCGTCCGTGACTCCATGTCCGTCATGGACCAGTTGCTCGCCGGCGCGACGGAGGCCGGTGTGACGTACGCCATGGCCACCTCCCTCCTCGGATATACGGAGGCGTCCCTGCTCGACTCCGTCGTCGAGGCGTTCGCCACGGGGGACGGCTCCGCCGCCTTCGAGATCGTGGACCGCATCATCGAGGGCGGCAACGACCCCCGCCGCTTCGTCGCCGATCTGCTGGAGCGGCTGCGCGACCTCGTCATCCTCGCCGCCGTGCCCGACGCCGCCGAGAAGGGCCTCATCGACGCCCCCGCCGACGTCATCGAGCGCATGCAGGCACAGGCCGGCGTCTTCGGCGCCGCCGAGCTGAGCCGTGCCGCCGACATCGTCAACGAGGGGCTCACCGAGATGCGCGGCGCCACCTCGCCCCGCCTCCAGCTCGAGCTGATCTGCGCCCGTGTCCTGCTTCCCGCCGCCTACGGCGACGAGCGCTCCGTCATGGCCCGCCTCGACCGCATCGAGCGTGGGGTGAACTTCTCCGCGAGCGCCGGTGCGGGGATGCCGGCCGGTGCGGGGATGCCCGCCATGGGGTACGTGCCGGGGCCCGACGCGCATGCCGGGAGCGCGGGCGCGGGTGCGCCGACGCAGGGGCAGGCGCAGGCGCAGGCCATTCCGCCCGGGGGAGGGGCCGCCGCCGCGCGGGCCGCCGTGCGGGGGCCCGCAGCCGGTCCTTCGTCCCCCCCATCTCCTTCAGCGCCGGCGCCTGCCCCACAACCCGTCGAGCCCCCCGCCCCTGCCCCTACGCCTGCTTCCGCCCCCGCGCCCACCCCCGAACCCGCCCCCGGCTCCTGGCCCACCGCCACCCCCGCAGGCTCGGGCGCCGGCGGTGCTCGCAGGCCCGGCGGCTGGCCCACCGCCACGCCCGCGGGCAGCGGCCCCCGGCCCCCGGCCCCACCCGCGACCCCGGCACCGACGCCCGCCGCGCCCGCCGCCGCATCCAGCGCCCCGGCCGCCCCCGCCCCCTCCGGCTACGCACCCCCCACCGGCGGCCCCGACCCGCGCACGCTCTGGCCCAACATCCTGGAAGCCGTCAAGAACCGCCGCCGCTTCACCTGGATCCTCCTCAGCCAGAACGCCCACGTGGCCGGCTTCGACGGCACCACCCTCCAGATCGGGTTCGTCAACGCGGGCGCGCGCGACAACTTCGCCAGCAGCGGCAGCGAGGAAGTGCTGCGCCAGGCGCTGGCCGAGCAGTTCAGCGTGCAGTGGAAGATCGAGGCGGTCGTCGACCCGTCCGGTGGCGGCTCGGCCCCCGCGCCGTCCGGCGGCCCCGGCGGCTACGGCGGCGGCACCCCCGGTGGCTACGGCGCTCCTGGCACCCCCCAGAGCGGCGGCTACGGCAGTGGCGGCACCCCCGCTCCCCACTCCCCGGCCCCCTCCTCCCCGTCCCCCGGCGCCTCCCACTCCCCGGCCCCGAGCAGACCCGCACCGCAGCCCCAGGCCACGGCATCCGGCGGCCTCGCGCCCGCCGCCGCACCCGCCCGCCCCGCCGCCCCGGAACCCGTCGCCCCCGAGGACGACATCCCCGAGGACGACGACCCGGACCTCAACGAGTCGGCCCTCTCCGGCCGCGAGCTGATCGTCCGCGAACTCGGCGCGACGGTCGTGGAGGAGTTCACCAACGAGTGAGCGGAGGGGCCCAGCCGGGAGCGCCCCACGAGAACCACTCTCGTAGCTTCCTACGACCCCTCACCCCCCGCCCCCTCGGCATCCCGCACAAACCCGCCCCGCCGCCTGCCGATAGGCTGGCCCCGTGAACGTCCTCGTCATCGGCAGCGGCGCCCGCGAACACGCCCTGTGCCGCTCACTGTCCCTCGACCCCGCCGTCACCGCGCTGCACTGCGCCCCCGGCAACGCCGGCATCGCCGAGGTCGCCGAGCTGCACCCGGTCGACGCCCTGGACGGCGCCGCGGTCACCGCGCTGGCCGTCGAACTCGGCGCCGAGCTGGTCGTCGTAGGCCCGGAGGCGCCGCTGGTCGCCGGGGTCGCCGACGCCGTGCGCGAGGCGGGGATCCCGGTCTTCGGACCGTCCGGGGAGGCCGCGCAGCTCGAGGGCTCCAAGGCGTTCGCGAAGGACGTGATGGCGGGGGCCGGTGTCCCCACCGCCCGCTCCTACGTCTGCACGACCCCCGAGGAGGCCGCCGCGGCCCTCGACGCCTTCGGCGCGCCGTACGTCGTCAAGGACGACGGACTCGCCGCCGGCAAGGGCGTCGTCGTGACCGACGACCTCGACGCCGCGAAGGCGCACGCCGCCGCCTGCGAGCGCGTCGTCATCGAGGAGTTCCTCGACGGCCCGGAGGTCTCCCTCTTCGCGATCACCGACGGTGTGACGGTCGTCCCGCTCCAGCCCGCCCAGGACTTCAAGCGCGCGCTCGACGGCGACGAGGGCCCGAACACCGGCGGTATGGGCGCGTACTCCCCGCTGCCGTGGGCCGACCCCAAGCTCGTCGACGAGGTCCTGGAGACCGTTCTCCAGCCGACCGTCGACGAACTGCGCCGCCGCGGCACCCCCTTCTCCGGCCTGCTCTACGCCGGGCTTGCGATCACCAGCCGGGGCGTGCGGGTCATCGAGTTCAACGCCCGCTTCGGCGACCCCGAGACGCAGGTCGTCCTGGCCCGCCTGAAGACCCCGCTCGCCGGGGTCCTGAAGGCCGCCGCCACCGGCACCCTGGACACCCTCGAACCGCTGCGCTGGAGCGACGACGCGGCCGTCACCGTCGTCATCGCCTCCCACAACTACCCCGGCACCCCGCGCACCGGCGACCCGATCACCGGCCTGGACGCGGTGGCCGCCGAGGACGCGCCGCACGCGTACGTCCTGCACGCCGGGACCAGGCGCGACGGCGACGCCGTGGTCAGCGCGGGCGGCCGGGTGCTGTCCGTCACGGCCACCGGCGCCCAGCTCACCGAGGCCCGGGAGCGGGCTTACCGGGCGGTCGCGCGCCTCGGCCTCGACGGCTCCCAGCACCGCACGGACATCGCCGCGAAGGCGGCGGCCGGCGTGTGACCCACGGGGGAGCGCCGTCCGGCTCGCCTCCTCTGCATCACTCGCTTCACCCGCCTCACCAGGCACTTTCCAGGCACTGTTCAGGCCCCGGACCACCGAGGGATTCCGCAGCGGATCCCCGGGAAATCCGGGGCCTGATGCTTGCCCTGCGTCTCCCACCTTTCCCCAAAGCCATTCCATCGAGTGAGCGCTGCCCCATCCGGCTGACGGGGGCCGGAGTGCCAACTAGGGTGCGGCGCAAGCGTTCCGGCACTTGGCCCACCGGCATTGCGATGTCAGTGGCGGGTGCCACAGTGGGGGAGTGAGCACGACCGGGAAGAGCCGGGCGACCGAGACGGGGAGGGGGTGAGGTCACGACGTGAGCGGTATGGGAGTGGAGGCGGGCGCGCAGGTCGCGCGAGCCCGTGCGCTGGCGGTGCTGCGCATCCGCAGCAGGGCGCTCGCGAGCGCCCTGCTGCCCGCCGCGGCCGCCGTGATCCTGCTCGCCGGCGGCTCCACCGGGCACTTCGTGGGCCCGGGGTGGGGCGTCGCCCGGGTGGTGGTCTCCGTGCTGGCGCTCGTCGTGCTGCTCGCCGCCGGTGTCGTCGCGCTGGTCGTGGCCCGCGCCCGTCCGGCCGTCAGTCCCACGGTCGCGATCGCCGAGGAGGCGGCCCCCGACCTGTACCGGCTGGTGCGTGACCTCGCCGACCGTCTCGACGTGCCCGCGCCCTCCGCGATAGCCCTGACCCCGGACTGCGACAGTTGGCTGGAGGACCGCACCCACCCGGCCCACGGCCCGCCCGCGCCCCGCTCCGCGGACGAGATAGCCGGGGCCGGCTCCGGCCGCCACCTCCACCGTCGTACGGCGACCGCGCCGGTGCTCGTCATCGGCTCGCCGTTCCTGTGGTGGATGCGCGTCGGCGAACTGCGCGCCGTCCTCGCCCCGGTCGTCGCCGGTACGGGCCCCTCCGCGCAGCCGGACATAGCCGCGGCCCGGCGCTTCGTGCGCGGTCTGGACGCCGCGGTGGCCGCCTCCGCCGACCGCGGGCGCTGTCCCGGCCTGCGGCTGGCCTGCGCCGGGATCGGCTGGGTCGCGCGGCTGATGCTGCGCGGCTGCCAGGTGCACGCCTCGGAGATGGAGCGCGGTGTGGCCGCGGCCGCCGCCGAGCGCGCACAGGCTGTGGACTACGGGCTGCGGATCGTCGCCCAGGAGCAGGTGGGCCTGGCCTACGCGGGCTGGGACCGGCTCCTCACCCGCGTGGCGCTGCCCGCCTGGCGGATGGGCCGCTGGCCCTCCCGGCTGGACGCGGGCGTGGTCGCCGCCCTCACCGAACTGTCCCGGCGCGACCGTCTCGCCGAGGGGTTCGCCTCCCGGCTGGGCGAGCGTCCCGCCTGTGACCTGCTGGAAGAGCCCGGCGCGGTCGACGAGGCCACCTCCCTGCTCGCCGCCCGGCTCTTCCACGGCGGCCCGGCGGAGTCCGGTCCGGACTGGTCCCCGGTGGACTGGCAGGAGTATCCGGACGAGGTCGTGGACCGCAAGTGGCGCACCGACGCGGCCCGGCTGCACCGCGTCCTCGACACCCTCGGCGTCCGCCGCGCCCCCGACCCGACCGCGCCCCACTCCGGCGGCCCGGCCCCGGACCCGGACCCCACGGTCCACGCCTCGGTCGGCCCCACGCTGGCCCGCGTCCTGGACCACCTGACACCGGCGGACGGCGTCGAGACCGCGGCCGAGCACCCGGGCGCGTACGGCGACGACCCGACCCTCACCCGGGCCACCGGGGACAGGGGCGGCCGGGGGCACGACGAGAACTTTGGCCACGAGGGCCCCACCGGCCACCCCGGCCACCCCGGCCACCCCGGCCACCCCGGCCCCTTCGGCCAGGAGATCCCCTCCGGTCACCCCGGCGACGAGGTCCCCGTCGGCCACCCCGGCGACGAGGACACCCCCGCCGCCAACCCCCGCAGCGCCACCCTGGCCACCCACCTCGGTGTCGAGGTGGCCCGTGAGGAGGCGGCCGCCGCACCCCCCGCCGCCGGCCAGAAGGCCGACACACCTCCGTGGGACGACGGCGCGCTCCCCCTCTTCCCGCTCCAGCCGCCCCGCACCGACCGTGAGCTGCTCACCGATCACGTCACGGCGATGGTCTGCTGCGCGGCGATGGACACCGTCGGCGCGACCCCCGGCCTCGACTGGCTCGACGGCCCGACCCTGCTCGTCGACGGCGCCCGGGTGGCCGACCTCGCGCCCCGTGTGCTCAGCCTCGTCGAGGACGGCGACGCGGCGCCGCTCCGCGCCTGGCTCGTCGAGCTGGGGATACGCCCGGAGAAGCCGGTCCGGCTCGGCTGACACCCGACCCCGCCGACATCGTCGTAGCGGAGAACCCGGTTCCACTTTCGGCCAATTCGCAACGAATAGTGACTGTCTGCGCGCGTTATGTGATGTGCTGGGACCGATAGCGCCGTTGGCAAGAGCGTGCGACATAAGACAGGCGCGAACCCCCGGTCAGGGCGACGGAACACGACCAGTACCAGTCAGCACCGATCAGTACCCATCAGTTCCGGTCGGCACGCCCGACCAGCACGACACAAGACAAGACAGGCCGGGTATCGGCGGGGGCCCGAGGGAGGGGAGCACCATGGCACCGGGACCGGAGAACGTCCGCCGATGGGAATCGGGAGCACTGGCCCACGCCGTGACGGACCCCTTCGGCCAGGGGCCCGTCCCCTGGCTGCGCGGCAGCGAGACGTACTTCGACGCCACCGGCCAGGTCGTCCCCTGGTACGTCGACCAGACCGCCCCGGCGCCTACCGGCCCCGGCCTCCAGGACCCGGCCCGCGCACGGCACCGCTCCGACGGCACGGCCCGCGTCCCCGGCCCCCGCACCGCCTCCTCGCCCGGCGGCCCCCGCTCCGCCGACGACGTCCGGCGGCAGATCAAGGGCTTCATCTCCACCGGCGCGGTCGCCCCCGGCGAGGCCGCCGACTTCCACATCACGGTCGACCCGCCGCAGGAGTTCAGCGTCGACATCTACCGGATCGGCCACTACGACGGTGACGGCGCCGCAAAGATCACCACCAGCCCCCGGCTCTCCGGCATCGTCCAGCCCCCGCCGCTGACCGCCGACCGCACCGTCTCCTGCCACCACTGGTGGCTCTCCTGGCGCCTCCAGGTCCCCTCCTACTGGAACGCCGGCGCCTATGTCGCCGTCCTCACCACCGCCGACGGCTACCGCTCCCACATCCCCTTCACGGTCCGCGACGAGCACCCCGCCGACCTGCTGGTGGTGCTGCCCGACGTCACCTGGCAGGCGTACAACCTCTACCCCGAGGACGGCCGCACCGGCGCCAGCCTCTACCACGCCTGGGACGAACGCGGCCGGCTGCTCGGCGAGGCCGACGCCGCGACCACCGTCTCCTTCGACCGTCCGTACGCGGGCGCCGGCCTCCCGCTGCACGTCGGCCACGCCTACGACTTCATCCGCTGGGCCGAGCGCTACGGCTACGACCTCGCCTACACCGACGCCCGCGAACTGCACGCCGGACGCGTCGACCCCACCCGCTACCGGGGCCTGGTCTTCCCCGGCCACGACGAGTACTGGTCGCAGAGCATGCGCCGCACCGCCGAGGTCGCCCGCGACAGCGGCACCTCGCTGGTGTTCCTCTCCGCCAACACCCTCTACTGGCAGGTGGAGTTGGGGCCGTCCCCGTCGGGCGTCCCGGGCCGGCTGCTCACCTGCCGAAAACGCAAGGGCCCGGGGAAAGCCGTCCTGTGGCGCGAGATCGACCGCGCCGAACAGCAACTGCTCGGCATCCAGTACGCGGGCCGCGTCCCCGAACCGCACCCGCTGATCGTGCGCAACGCCGACCACTGGCTGTGGGAGGCCACCGGCACCCACGAGGGCGACGGCATCGAGGGCATGGTCGCCGGCGAGGCCGACCGCTACTTCCCGCGCACCGCCCTCCCGCCCCACGAGGAACGCATCCTCCTCGCCCACTCCCCCTACACCGACCCCGACGGCGTCCTCCGTCACCAGGAGACGTCCCTGTACCGGGCACCCTCCGGCGCCCTGGTCTTCGCCTCCGGCACCTTCGCCTGGTCACCGGCCCTGGACCGGCCCGGCCATGTGGACCCCCGTATCCAGCGCGCCACGGCCAACCTCCTGGACCGCATCTGCAAACGCGACTGACCGCGACCCGGCCGGCCCCGACCCACCCCTGTCCTGGATCGATCCCCCTGTACGGGACAATCGAGCCGATAGGACAGAACCACGGGGAGGAACCGTGTCCGGATTCGTAGAAAAGCCCGAGCCTCTTCAGGTGCCGGGCCTGGTGCATCTGCACACCGGCAAGGTGCGCGACCTGTACCAGAACGAGGCGGGCGACCTCGTGATGGTCGCCAGCGACCGAACGTCCGCGTACGACTGGGTGCTGCCGACCGAGATCCCCGACAAGGGCCGCATCCTCACCCAGCTCTCCCTGTGGTGGTTCGACCAGCTCGCCGACCTGGTCCCGCACCACGTCCTGAGCACCCGGCCGCCCGAGGGCGCCCCCGCCGACTGGCAGGGCCGCACCCTGGTCTGCAAGTCGCTGGAGATGGTCCCGGTCGAGTGCGTGGCCCGCGGCTATCTCACCGGCTCCGGCCTCGCCGAGTACCAGGAGTCCCGCACGGTCTGCGGCCTCGCCCTCCCCGAGGGCCTGGTCGACGGCAGCGAACTCCCCGCCCCGATCTTCACCCCGGCCACCAAGGCCGCCGTCGGCGAGCACGACGAGAACGTCTCCTACGAGGAGGTCGCCCGCCAGGTCGGTGCCGAGACCGCCGCGCAGCTCCGCCAGGCCACCCTCGCCGTCTACGGCCGGGCCCGCGACATCGCCCGCGACCGGGGCATCATCCTCGCCGACACCAAGTTCGAGTTCGGCTTCGAGGGCGAGACGCTGGTGATCGCCGACGAGGTCCTCACCCCGGACTCCTCCCGCTTCTGGCCGGCCGACCAGTGGGAGCCGGGTCGCGCCCAGGCGTCCTTCGACAAGCAGTTCGTCCGCGACTGGCTGACCTCCGCCGAGTCCGGCTGGGACCGCCACGGTGAGCAGCCCCCGCCGCCGCTGCCGGAACGGATCGTGGACGCGACCCGCGCCAAGTACGTCGAGGCGTACGAGCGTCTGACGGGCACCACCTGGGCGTGACGCCCGCACCCGCGAGGCCCCCGGCCGCCCCGGTCACCGATGACCGGGGGCGGCCGCGGTCGCCCTCGGGCGGACGGAGACACGAGAAAGCCCCGGTCCGATGGACCGGGGCTTTCTTCCCGAGCGGACGACGAGGCTCGAACTCGCGACCTCAACCTTGGCAAGGTTGCGCTCTACCAACTGAGCTACGTCCGCATGCGCCGTGGCGCGACGCCAACTATACCCAACCCCGCTCGCGCGCGAGACGCACCGCCGCGTGCCGGTTCTCCGCCCCGAGTTTGGTCGCGGCGGACGAGAGATAGTTCCGCACGGTCCCCGGCGACAGCGCGGCCCGCTCGGCGATCTCCGTGACCGGCGCCCCGTCGGCGGCGAGTTCGAGCACCTCGGTCTCGCGCGAGGTCAGCGGCGAGTCCCCGGCGGCGATCGCGTCCGCTGCCAACTCCGGGTCGACGTAGCGGTTCCCCGCGTGCACGGTACGGATGATCTCCGCGAGCCGCTGCGCGCTCACCGTCTTCTGGACGAACCCGCGCACCCCCGCCGCCAGCGCCCGCTTGAGGTGCCCCGGCCGGCCGTGACTGGTGACGATCAGGATCTGACAGCCAGGCAGTTCGGCGCGCAGGGATGTGGCGACCTTCACACCGTCCCCGCCGGGCATCTGGAGGTCGAGCACGGCCACGTCGGGCCGATGGGCCCGCGCCATCGCCAGCGCCTCGGTCCCGGTGGCCGCCTCGGCGACGATCACCAGGTCGTCCTCCAGGGACAGCAGCGCCGTCAGCGCACCCCGGATCAGGTGCTCGTCGTCGGCGAGCAGCACCCGCACCGTCATGAAATGACCTCTCTCACAGCGTCCTTCCCCACCACGCCAGTCCCCGTCTCCGCCCGATCCGCGTCCTCCGGCCCCAGCGCGGCAGCCCCCATCGGCCCCGGCTGCGAGCCCACGGCCGCCCCTGTCTCAGCGCCGGTGCTAGTCCCCGCCCCGGCTGCGGCCTCCATCACCCGCGCCCCGGCCCCCGTCCCCGATTCCGCACCCCGAGCCCCGTCCAACGGCACCTCCGCCACCACCCGGAACACGCCCGCCCCCGCGAACCCGGCCTCCAGCGTCCCGTCCACCCGCCGCAGCCGCTCCCGCAGCCCGGCCAGCCCGGAACCTCCGGTGCCTTCTGCCGACGCTGTGCCCCTCGCCGCCTCCGTGCCCCCTGTCGTCCTCGTGCCTCCCGCCGCCTCCACGGCCCCCGTGCCCCCAGCACCCTTCGTGCCCGAAACGCCCCTGGCCCCTTTCCCGCCAGAAGCGCCCCCGGCCCCCTTCCCGCCCGAACCGCCGTCGGCCCCCCGCTCCGCCCCGTCGTTCTCCACGGTCAGCACCACCCGGCCCTCGGTCACCCGCAGCCCCACGGAGCAGCGCCCCGCGTCCCCGTGCCGCAGGACGTTGGTGGTCGCCTCGCGGACCACCCAGCCGAGCGCCGACTGCACCCCGGCGGGCAGCCCACCGGCCTCCCCGCGCACCTCGCACGCGATCCCGGCCGCCGTCAGCACCCCCTGCGCACCGGCGAGTTCGACGCCCAGGTCGGCCTCCCGGTAGCCCCGGACGACCTCGCGCACCTCCCGCTGCGACTCCTGCGCTATCCGCTGCACCTCGATCATCTGCTCCACGGCCTCGGGCCGCCCGCGCCGCGCCAACTGCACGGCCAGCTCGCTCTTCAGCGCTATCACCGCGAGGTTGCGGCCCATCACGTCGTGCAGGTCCCGGCCGAAGCGCAGCCGCTCCTCGGCGACCGCGAGCCGGGCCTCGACCTCACCGGCCCGCTCCGCCTCCCACAGCACCGAGAGGTTCCAGGCGCTGCACCGGCAGGCGAACAGGGAGAAGCAGGCCCCGAAAGCCGTGATCACGCCGATCATGACGATCCCGCCGAGATGCGGATCGGTCCAGCCGAACAGGGCCATCACCACCACCGCCAGCTCGGCGGACCGGCGCATGAACAGCCGCACCGGCACCAGCAGCCCGTAGAGCATCCCGAAGCACAGCAGCACGGTCCCCGCCGACAGCCGGACCGTCACCGGGTCGGTGCCGTCCAGCGCGGCGAGCACCAGGGCCAGTGCCAGGCCGGCGGCGGTGAGCGCGGCGCTGGGGATCAGGGCCCGCATGGGGAATTCGGAGCGCTTCAGATAGTGGTCGAGGACGGGCCGGGTGAGCCGGTTCGCCGCGACGCACTGGAGGGCGGCCACCAGCAGGAGCAGCCCGCCGACGATCATCGGCGCGGGCCGGCGCTCCAGCCCGCCGAGCAACGGCAGCGCGAGCCAGGCGAAGGGGAAGAACCAGGTCGTCACATACCAGGTGATCACGGTCTGCAACTCGACCCGCTCCGCCTTGCTGCGGTCCTTCCAGTGGCGGCGCTGCCATCCCCGAATACGGCCCAACATGCGTGCCCTCCCCTGCGGTCGACGGCGTGGTCAGCGCCGAGGCTCCCACCGGAACCACCTTCGTACACCAAACACCGCCAGTGCGGCCCAGGCCAGCGCGGTCGCGACGGCGGCCAGCGTCTCGCCCGCCGACAGATCGCCGGTCCAGCCGCCGCGGATCAGGGTGATCACCGGGGACAGCGGCAGCAGTTCGCAGACGGAGGCGAGCCGGTCGGGCAGCAGCTCCAGCGGGACGGCGATCCCGGAGCCGATCATCGAGAGCAGCACCAGCGGCATCGTCGTGACCTGGGCGCTCTCCACCGTGCGCGTCATGGCCGCGGTGACCGCCGCCAGCGCGGCGCATATCGCCAGGCCCGACAGCAGTCCGAAGACGGCGAGATGAGGTGCCTCGGGCACGGGCACGTCGAGCACGACCGTGCAGCCCGCCACCAGCACCAGGGACTGCACCAGCCCGGTGGCGAGGACGGGCAGCGCCGATCCGGTGAGGATTTCGGCGTCCCGCAGCTCACCGGTGCGCAGCCGCTTCAGCACCAGCTCCTCGCGCCGGGTGGTGTAGATGGCGGTGAGCGCCGAGTACACGCCGAACAGCAGGGCGAAGCCGATCCCGGCGGGCAGCAGCACGAGACCGCTGGTGAGGCCGACGTCCTCCAGGCCCATGTCCTTGGTCACCGACGCCAGGCTGACCGGCAGCAGCAGCGGCACCAGCACGGCCGTGACGAGCGTGCTCTTGCTGCGGCCGAGCAGGGTCAGTTCGGCACGCGCCAGTGCGGTCATCCGGCTCGCCGGGGTCGTCACCGGACGCCCCGCACCCGCAGCACCGCTCACCCGCCGCACCCGCTCCTCCACCCCACCGCTCGTCCCGCCGCTCGTCCCGCCGGTCACCCCGCCGGTCGCCCCGCCGCTCACGCCGCCACCTCCGCGTCCCTGCCCGTGCCCGCGCCCGAGTTCGTATCCGTCTCCGCCGACTTCTGTGACGCCTCCCGGGCTATCCCCAGGAACGCCTCCTCCAGCGAGGCCGACCGCACGTCCAGCCCGTGCAGCGCGACCCCGGCCCGCTCGGCCCACACCAGCAACGCCGTGGCCGTCCGCTGGAGTTCGGGGGTGCGCAGCCGGACCAGGCGGCCTTCCGTCTCGTGGTCGGACACGCCCAGCTCCGCCAACGGCGGCAGGTCGCCTATGAAGTAGCCCTCGGGGAGCCGGAAGGTGATCCGGGAGGGCTGGGCGGCGGTCACCTCGGCGGGTGTCCCGGCGGCCGCGATGCGCCCCTCGTGGAGGATGGCCAGCCGGTCGGCGAGGTTCTCCGCCTCCTCCAGGTAGTGCGTGGTCAGCAGCACCGTCGTACCGGAGTCGCGCAGGGTGCGGACCAGGTCCCAGGTGTCGCGGCGGCCCTCGGCGTCCAGGCCGGTCGTCGGTTCGTCGAGGAAGAGCACCTCGGGGTCGCCGAGCAGGGCGAGCGCCAGGTCGAGGCGGCGCCGCTCGCCGCCGGACAACTGCTTGACCCGGACGCCGGCCCGCCGGGTGAGCCCGACCAGGGAGAGCGCCTCGCCGATCGGGCGGGCGCCGCTGACACAGCCGGCCCACATCCGCGCGGTCTCGGTGACGGTCAGCTCGGAGGGGAAGCCGCCCTCCTGGAGCATCACGCCGGTGCGCGGCCGGACGGCGGCCCTGTCGGTGTGAGGGTCGTGTCCGAGGACGGTGACGCGACCGCCGTCGGGCCGCGCGAGGCCCTCGAGCAGTTCGACGGTCGACGTCTTGCCCGCCCCGTTGGTGCCGAGCAGCGCGAAGATCTCACCGCGGTCGACGTGGAAGGAGATTCCACGGACCGCTTCGAACCCGCCCCCGTACACACGGCGGAGGTCGGTGACCTCAATCACGTGTTCTTCCGTGTTCGTGTCCATGCGTCAAGACTCCCCGCCTCCGCAGCCCGACGGCAGTGCGCGGTGTCACCACTCCGCATGACAAATGTCAGAAGGCCCCTGCGGACCGACCAACAGCAGCGGACCGATGAAGAGCAGCGAACAGGCGAAGAGCAGCAGACAGACGAAGAGCACACGAAAAAACCCCGGTCCGATGGACCGGGGTCTTTTTCCCGAGCGGACGACGAGGCTCGAACTCGCGACCTCAACCTTGGCAAGGTTGCGCTCTACCAACTGAGCTACGTCCGCATTGCCTCCGACCGGCTTTCACCGATCGGCGCGAGCACCAGCCTACCTGATCCACAGTTGTGGTCGGGACGGTGATGCAGAGCGGGTGACAGGGATCGCACACTGCGCCTTCCCCCTGGAAGGGGGATGTTCTACTACTGAACTACACCCGCGTGGCCTCCGTGAGCTGGGCTTTTCGGCCCCGCCCGGCGGCGTGCTCCAGACATTAGCCGACCATGTGGGGGGTAGCGCAAGTCGGTTGTCCGCGGGGCCCCCTGACGGACCCCGCGGAACTCGTGCACCCCACCCGCCTCACCCGGCGCGGCCCTTCACCGCCCCCGCCCCACGGCCTCACCGCACCCGCGCCACAGCCCTACTGCGCCTCGGTGAACGCCTCGTAGACCTTCTTGGGGATGCGCCCGCGCGCGGGGACCTCCAGCTTGTTCGCCTGGGCCCAGGCGCGGACGGCCGCCGGGTCGGGCGCGACCTCCGTCTGCTTGTACGCCTTGCCGGACCGGGACCGCTTGCGGCCGGCCTCCACGTAGGGCGCGAGTGCCTTACGCAGTTTCTTGGCATTGGCTTCATTGAGGTCGATCTCGTACGACTTGCCGTCGAGTCCGAAGGCGATCGTTTCCGCCGCTTCCGAGCCGTCGATGTCGTCAAAGAGAGTGACCACGACCTTCTGCGCCACGAATATCGGTCCCTTCGTGCGACAGCTCCGCGGTGACGTGCCAAGACGTCCCTGAGATGTCGACTGTCCGCCAGTTGTGGGGCAAAGTATCGGCTATTGCCAATTCATTTGTACAGTGCCCGGCAATCGAATGTGAAGCCCGACTAAATCTCCCCGCGTGTCCCAGCGCAATAGGGAACGCGCAGGTACCCCGGATCTTTCCCTGAACTTTTCGTGAAGGCACTGGTCCGATACCCGATCGTGATGGCGCTCACGTAGTTTCCTACAACTCTACCCGCGTAGAAATTTTGTGCGGGTAGTCTGAAGACACCTGCTGGAGACACCATCAGGAACCTGCTCAGCACCACACCACCGGGAGTGCCAGTGGCACGCGTCGTAGTCGACGTCATGCTCAAGCCGGAGATCCTCGACCCCCAGGGCCAGGCGGTGCAGCGCGCACTGCCGCGTCTGGGTTTCGAAGGCATCTCCGACGTACGTCAGGGAAAGCGATTCGAACTGGAAGTTGACGGGCCGGTCGACGAGGCCGCCCTCGCCCGCATCCACGATCTTGCGGAATCCTTCCTCGCCAACACCGTGATCGAGGACTTCACCGTCAAGGTGGAGGAAGTCGCGGAGGCCGCGAAGTGACCGCTCGTATTGGCGTCGTCACTTTCCCCGGCAGCCTCGACGACCGGGACACTCAGCGCGCCATCCGCCTCGCGGGTGCCGAACCGGTCGCGCTCTGGCACAAGGACAAGGATCTCCACCAGGTCGACGCCGTCGTCCTTCCGGGTGGTTTCTCCTACGGCGACTATCTCCGGGCCGGCGCCATCTCGCGCTTCTCGCCCGTGATGGAGACCGTCATCGAGCAGGCGAAGGCCGGACTCCCGGTCCTCGGCATCTGCAACGGCTTCCAGATCCTGACCGAGGCGCACCTGCTGCCCGGCGGGATGCTCGGCAACGACCACCTCCACTTCATCTGCCGCGACCAGAAGCTGCGGGTGGAGAACGCGGACACCGCCTGGACCGCCGACTACTCGGCCGGCCAGGAGATCCACATCCCGCTGAAGAACATGGACGGCCGGTACGTCGCCGACGCGTACACGCTCGACAAGCTGGAGGCGGAGGGCCGGGTCGTCTTCCGCTACCTGGACTTCAACCCCAACGGCTCGCTCCGTGACATCGCCGGCATCACCAACGAGGCCGGGAACGTCGTCGGCCTCATGCCGCACC
>NZ_JAANNX010000054.1:0-34440 GCF_013363615.1 Streptomyces sp. CAI-85
ACGCGGCCAGCACGGCGTCGGCGTCCTTGCGGGTCACCTCGGCGCGGTCGGCCAGCGCGGCCACCAGCTCACTGCGGTTCATGTTGTTACTCCCGTGTTCTTCTTGCCGTTGCGGCGTGCCACGCGGCGGAGCCGCATGTTGGGCACAGCGAAGTCGTTGTGCTCGCGCCCAGGGACGCATCCTGCCCCTACCTGCGGCGGGAAAGCCAATCCGGCACCCGCAGGAGTCGTGAGAACACCCGTGGGGGTCACACGAAGCGCGGCTGAGGCTGGCCGTCACGATAGGGCGCGGCACTGACAGCGCGTCCGGCGACGCGCCGGTGCGGGGACCGTGGCGATCCTCACAGTCCCCGCCAGGGTACGGCCCCGGGGCTCAGGACGCCGAGCCGCCCGCGGCCCGGGCGGCCTCGCGCACCGCGCCCGCCACCGCGCCCGCGACCTTGTCGTTGAAGACGCTCGGGATGATGTAGTTCGCGTTCAGCTCGTCGTCGCTGACGACGTCCGCCAGCGCCTTGGCGGCCGCGAGCATCATCTCGGTGTTGACGGTCCGGGACTGCGCGTCCAGCAGGCCCCGGAAGACGCCGGGGAAGACCAGCACGTTGTTGATCTGGTTGGGGAAGTCGGAGCGCCCGGTGGCCACCACGGCGGCCGTCCGGCGGGCCACCGCCGGGTCGACCTCGGGGTCCGGGTTCGCGAGCGCGAACACGATCGCGTCCTCGGCCATGGCCGCCACGTCGTCGCCGTCGAGGACGTTCGGGGCGGAGACGCCGATGAAGACGTCGGCGCCGCGCACGGCCTGCTTGAGGGTGCCGGTGAGGCCCTCGTGGTTGGTGTTGTCGGCGATCCAGCGCAGCGGGGAGTCGGCCGGGGCGTCCACCAGGTCGGCGCGGCCGGCGTGCACCACGCCGTGGATGTCGGCGACGACGGCGCTCTTCACGCCGGCCGCCAGCAGCAGCTTGAGGATGGCGGTGCCGGCCGCGCCGGCGCCCGACATGACCACGCGGATGTTCTCGATCGCCTTGCCCGCCACGCGCAGCGCGTTGGTGAGGGCGGCGAGGACGACGATCGCGGTGCCGTGCTGGTCGTCGTGGAAGACGGGGATGTCGAGGGCCTCGCGCAGCCGGGCCTCGATCTCGAAGCAGCGCGGCGCGGAGATGTCCTCCAGGTTGATGCCGGCGAAGCCGGGGGCGATCGCCTTGACGATCTCGACGATCGCGTCGGTGTCCTGGGTGTCCAGGCAGAGCGGCCAGGCGTCGATGCCGGCGAACCGCTTGAAGAGGGCCGCCTTGCCCTCCATGACGGGCAGCGCGGCCTTGGGCCCGATGTTGCCGAGGCCCAGCACGGCGGAGCCGTCCGTCACGACCGCAACGGAGTTGCGCTTGATGGTGAGGCGGCGCGCGTCCTCGGGGTTCTCGGCGATCGCCATGCAGACCCGGGCCACACCGGGCGTGTAGACCATGGAGAGGTCGTCACGGTTGCGGATGGGGTGCTTGGACTGCATCTCGATCTTGCCGCCGAGGTGCATGAGGAACGTACGGTCGGAGACCTTGCCGAGGGTGACGCCCTCGATCTCGCGCAGTTGCTGGACGATCTCGTCGGCGTGGGCGGTCGAGGTGGCCGCGATGGTGACGTCGATCCGGAGCTTCTCGTGGCCGGAGGCGGTGACGTCGAGGCCGGTGACGGACCCGCCGTGGGACTCGACGGCCGTGGTGAGCTGCGAGACCGCGGTTCCGCTGGCGGGCACCTCCAGACGGACCGTCATCGAGTAGGAGACGCTGGGCGCCGTTGCCATGGCCGACTTCCTCTGCACTGCTGGTGGCGGGTTTGCCGTCAGATCGTCGCACCTACTGATGAGTACGTGGTAACCGCACCGAATTGCGATCGTTGTGTTCACATGAAAAGCGACCCGGGTCATGGAAGAGGCCCACGTCACGGGGACGTGGGCCTCTTCTCACGCTGGTGACACCGACCCGCCATGCTCGCCTCGCGGCAAGTGGTCGCTCGTAGCGACGAAGGTTGGGCCCGGGGGCTTGGATCGAGCCGGTGTCACACCCAATCTAACAAACGGATCCCCGAAGACCATTCCCGTCCGCGGAGTTCTCCGGAATCGATCCTCCGGATGCCCGGTGCCCCGGTCCCCGCCTCAGTCCCTGAGCAGGTCGGGGACCCCGTGCGCATCCGGTTCGTCCCGGTCGCCCGACACGATCGTGAGCTGCTGGGTGGCCCGGGTGAGGGCCACGTACAGCACCCGCAGCCCGGCCGGGGACTCGTCGGCGATCTCCGCCGGGGAGACGACGACCGTCGCGTCGTACTCCAGGCCCTTGGCCTCCAGGCTGCCCAGGGCCACCACCCGGTCGCCGAGTCCGGCGAGCCAGCGGCGGGCCTCCTCGCGGCGCTGCATCGCGACGACGACGCCGACCGTGCCGTCCACCTGCTCCAGCAGCCGGGCGGCCTCGGCCCGGACGGTGGCGGCGAGCGACTGCTCGACCGCCGTGAAGCGCGGGACGACGCCGGTGGAGCGGACCGCGGACGGCGACTCGGCGCCGGGCATGGCCAGGGCCAGCACCTTCGCGGCGAGTTCGGCGATCTCGGCCGGGTTGCGGTAGTTCACGGTGAGCCGGAAGCGGCGGCGCGGCCGGGAGCCGAGCGCCTCGTCGCGGGCCTCGGCGGCCTCGTCGGGGTCGGACCAGGAGGACTGGGCGGGGTCGCCGACGACGGTCCAGGTGGCGTGCCGGCCGCGGCGGCCGACCATGCGCCACTGCATCGGCGTGAGGTCCTGGGCCTCGTCGACGATGACGTGCGCGTACTCGACGCGCTCCTGGGCGAGCCGTTCGGCCCGCTCGCGCTGGGTCTCCTCGCGCACCGGCATCAGCTCCTCCAGGCCGGTGAGCTGGTCCAGCGGGTCGAGTTCGCGGCGTCTGCGGGGGCGGGCCGGGGTGCCGAGAACCGCCTGGAGCTCGTCGAGCAGGGCGATGTCGTGCACGGAGTGGCCGTCCCGCTTCAGGGACCGGGCGACTCTGCGGACCTCGCCGGGGTTGAGGATCCGGCGGGCCCAGCGGCCGAGCCGGCGCTCGTCGGCCATCGCGGCGAGGACGGCCCTCGGGGTCAGCTCGGGCCACCAGGCGTCGAGGAACGCGATGAAGGAGTCCTCGCCCGTGACGTCCTCGTCGAAGGAGGAGCGCAGTTCGGCGGCGAGTTCGGGGTCGGTGTGCCGGCCGGCCGCGCCGGAGCGCTCCCACAGGGCGTCCAGGAGCAGCTTGCGGGCGCGCGGGCGCAGCAGGTTGACGGGGGCGGTGCCGCCGAGGGCGCTCTGCCGGATCCGGTCGAGGTCGGCGGCCTCCAGTTCCAGACGGCGGCCGAAGGCGACCACCCGCAGCCGGGTGGGCGTCACCACGGTGTCGCCGGTGTCACCGAGGGCGAGCTGTCCGGTCCCGCCGCCGCTCTCCAGCGCCCCGCGGGCCGCCTTGCGCAGCACGCGCAGCATCCTGGACGACCCCTTGGCGCGGGCCACCGCCGGGGAGTCGTACAGGGTGGCCTCGGCACCGTCGACGAGGGAGCCGATGGCGCGGATGGCGACCTGGCCCTCCTCGCCGAGCGAGGGCAGCACCCCCTCGGTGTACGCGACCAGCAGCGGGGTCGGCGAGACGATCAGGATGCCGCCCGCGTACCGGCGCCGGTCCTGGTAGAGCAGATAGGCCGCGCGGTGCAGGGCGACGGCGGTCTTGCCGGTGCCGGGGCCGCCCTCGACATAGGTGACGGAGGCGGCGGGGGCGCGGATGACGAGGTCCTGCTCGGCCTGGATGGAGGCGACGATGTCCCGCATGGTGTGCGAGCGGGCCTGGCCGAGGGCGGCCATCAGGGCGCCGTCGCCGATGACGGGCAGTTCCTCGCCGGCCAGGAAGGCCCGCAGCTCGGGACGCATCAGGTCGTCCTCGACACCGAGGACCCGGCGGCCCTTGGAGCGGATCACCCGGCGCCGCACGACCCGGCCGGGGTCGACCGGCGTGGACCGGTAGAAGGGGGCCGCCGCCGGGGCCCGCCAGTCGATGACCAGCGGCGCGTAGTCGGAGTCGAGGACGCCGATCCGGCCGATGTGGAGGGTCTCGGCGATGTCGGCGGTGCCGTCCCCGCGCACCGCGCCCTCGGCGGGTTCGACGGCGGTGTAGGCGCCGTCGGGGCCCTTCTTGCCGTCCTTGCCGAGGAGCAGGTCGATCCGTCCGAAGAGGAAGTCCTCGAACTCGTTGTTGAGCCGGTTGAGGTGCACCCCCGCCCGGAACACCTGGGCGTCCCGTTCGGCGAGGGCGCCGGGCGTCCCGACCTGGCCACGCTTGGCCGCGTCGTTCATCAGGAACTCGGCCTCGTGGATCTTCTCCTCGAGCCGCCGGTACACCCGGTCGAGATGTTCCTGTTCGACGCTGATCTCGCGTTCCCGGACCGAGTCCGGTGCGGCGCCGACCGCGGTTTCCTGCTGAGCCTGAGCGGCCACCGGGCCCCCTTCTGACGTGCTGGGCAGCCGTCAACCGTACGCGAAGGGGACCCCATGAGGCTACGGACAGGCGGTCAGGCGTCGATCTCGACGAGCTTCTTGCCGCCGAAGGTCATGACCTCGAAGTGATCGATCTCATTGGCCTTGAAGGCCGCGCCGCCCATCACGTAGAGCGGGTTCTTGGCCTGTTCGGTGGTGGCGCCGGGGATTCCGTACCCCCACTCCGGGACCGACCAGGAGGAGACCGTCTCGCGCTTGCCGTCCTTGCCGACGGCGATCAGCGAGCACTTCTCCGGGCCCGTGACGTTCTTCAGTTCGACACCGACCTCGGTGCCCCAGCCCTTCTCCAGCATGGCGACGGTCGCCGAGACCTTGGTGGCGTCGTCGGTCGCCGTGACCTTGGTGGGCAGGGCGTCGAAGGCGGCCTTCGTGGTGACCGCGGCGGACTTGGTGGAGCCGGCCTGCACACCGGTGCTGCCGCCGTCGCCGCCGGACGCGGCCAGCACGGTCAGCGGACCGCCGACGATCAGCGCGGCCGCGGCCGCCACCAGGAAGAAGGAGCGGCGGCGCTTCTGGGCGCGGCGCTCGGACACCTCGTCGACGAGCTTGTCCACCAGCCGCGGGCTGGGCCGGGCGGAGAGGGACTCGCCGATCGCCGGGGTCCCGGTGCCCGGCAGGTCCGCGAGGGCCGCCAGCATCGGTTCCATCCCGGCCAGCTCGTCGAGCTGCTGGGCGCACCACTCGCAGCCGACCAGATGCGACTCGAAGGCGGTCGCCTCGGCGTCGTCGAGGATGCCGAGGGCGTAGGCGCCGACGGTCTCGTGCTCACTCGGGCTCGGAGATCCCACAGATCCCTGCATGGGTCCAGACATACCCGGGCCACCCGCTCCGAACCCCCCGTAAATGCTCATCACGCCGTCACCCCCCGCTCCTCCAGAGCCAGCTTCATCGACCGCAGGGCATAGAACACTCGAGAACGGACGGTGCCGCTGGGTATACCCAGCGTCTCCGCCGCCTCATTGACGGTACGCCCCTTGAAGTACGTCTCGACGAGCACCTCCCGGTGGGCGGGGGTCAGGTCGTCGAGTGCATCGGACAGCGTCATCAGCCACAGCGCCTTGTCGATCTCGTCCTCCGCGGGAATGACCTCCAGCGGCGACGGGTCGACCTCCTGCGGCCGGGCCTGCCGGCTGCGGTGGCCGTCGATGACGATGCGGCGAGCGACCGTCACCAGCCAGGGGCGTACCGAACCGGTCGCTCGATTGAGCTGGCCGGCGTTCTTCCAGGCTCGGATGAGTGTCTCCTGCACGACGTCCTCGGCACGCTGCCGGTCTCCGGCAACCAGGCGCAGGACATACGCAAGAAGGGGTCCGGCATGCTCCCGATACAGAGCACGCATCAGCTCCTCGTCAGGTTCCGAGGGCTGGGACATGCGATGTCGGGCCCTCGATCCACGTTCATTGGCCACGGCCGCATCCTTGCGCACGCCCACCTCCGGTGTCCGGGGGTTCCCCCAGTCAGTCGCTCGCTGACGGGTACGCACGCGGTGTGGAGAGCGTTCAAACCGAGCAGACAGTTTTCTTGGGGGTGTCATGACGAGGGGGACATGGCGGCACATTCCCACCGTCTTTCCTTTACATTTCCGCCACATGAGCGCGACGGCGCTCACTGCCCGGGCGGTGAGGCGAACAAACAGAATGTTGCCGAAATCACTTCACCTGTTTCCGGCGACACTTCTGGCGTCTCATCAGAGAAGACGCATTCCGGGCAGTTGAGCCCGCTCCCGCGCGACGCGCCGGCGGTGCCGGGCGACCCGCTCCCGGTTCCCGCAGACCTCGCTGGAGCACCAGCGCCTGCGCCGCCCCCGGGAGGTGTCGACGTACACGATCGGGCAGTTGTCGCCCGCGCACTCCCGCAGCCCCGCGCGGGCGGCGGGATCGGTGAGCAGTTCGACGGTGTCCCGGGCGACCGCGGCGAGCAGCGCCGCGCACTGCGGCGGACCGTCCAACTCGCGTACGAGGGTGCCGTCCTCGTCGCGTACGGCGCGCGGGACGGGCGGGGCCGGGCGGGCCGCCGCGTTGACCCGGGCGAGGGCGGCGTCGTACGGGCCGGGGTCGGTGCGGGCCAGCCAGTCGCGCACCAACCGGTCGATGTCGCCCCGCAGTTCACGGAAGGCGGCCGTCCAGCCGGGGTCGGCGTGGGTGAGCGGGGTGCCCGGCGGCACCAGTCCGGCGCCGGTGATCCAGGCGCGCAACGGGGCGATGCCGTCGAGGTGTTCGTAGGGATGGCGGGTCGCGAGGAGGTCGAGACAACTGCGCCCGGAGTCGAACCGCAGCTCGTAGGGGACCGTGACCGTGCCCAGTGCCATGCGCCACCGCCTAGGGGAGCTTCTTCCTCAGCGTGCCCGGGGAACCGTTCCTCTCACAGTGCCAGCGCGGGCCCGCCGCAGCCAGGGGGCCTGGGGAACACGCCTCAGACGTCGGCGTACTTGGCGTCGATCGCCGGGTCCAGCGCCAGCCGGTAGCCGCGCTTGACCACCGTCTGGATCAGCTTCGGCGCCCCCAGCGCCGTGCGCAGCCGGGCCATCGCGGTCTCCACCGCGTGCTCGTCGCGCCCCGCCCCCGGCAGCGCCCGCAGCAGTTCGGCCCGCGGCACCACCCAGCCGGGTCGCCGGGACAGGGCCCGCAGCAGCGACATCCCGGCCGGCGGCACCGGTTTGAGACAGCCGTCCACCAGCACCGCGTGCCCCCGGATCTCCACCCGGTGCCCGGCGACCGGCAACGCCCGTGCCCGGGACGGCAGTTCCTGGCACAGAAGCTGAACGAGCGGTCCCAGCCTGAAGCGTTCCGGCTGGACGGTGTCCAGACCGTGCGCCTGGAGCGGCAGCGCGGTGACCGGTCCGACGCAGGCCGGGACCACGTCGTGGTGGAGCGCGGTGAGCAGTTCGGGCAGCAGCCCGCGGTGCTCGGCCCGGGAGAACAGCGACACGGCGGCGGGCGCGCTGGTGAAGGTGATCGCGTCCAGACCGCGCGAGACGGCCGCGTCGATCAGCCGGTCCAGCGGTGCCACGTCCTCGGGCGGCATCCACCGGTACACCGGGACCCCCACCACCTCGGCGCCGCCGGCCCGCAGCGACTCCACGAACCCGGGCAGCGGCTCCCCGTGGAGCTGCACGGCGATCCGGCGCCCGTCCACGCCCTCCTCCAGAAGGCGGTCGAGGACCTCGGCCATCGACTCGGACGACGGCGACCAGTCCTCGGTCAGCCCCGCGGCCCGGATCGCGCCCTTCACCTTGGGCCCGCGGGCCAGCAGTTCGATCGAGCCGAGCCGGGCGAGCAGGTCCTCGCCGAGGCCCCAGCCGTCGGCGGCCTCGATCCAGCCCCGGAAGCCGATCGCGGTCGTGGCCACGACGACGTCCGGCGCCTGGTCGATGAGGTTCTTGGTCGCGGCGAGCAGCTCGCCGTCGTCGGCCAGCGGCACGATCCGCAGGGCGGGCGCGTGCAGCACCGCCGCCCCGCGCCGCTGGAGCAGCGCCCCCAGTTCCTCGGCGCGGCGCGCGGCGGTCACGCCCACGGTGAACCCGGCCAGGGGCCCGTGGTCGACGGCGGCCCGCGGCCCGGCGTCCGTTCGCTGCTGTTCGTCGTACATAACTCTCGTCTCGCACTCGAGTCGTGTTGCATAGCACCTACATGCCGAGCGAGCCTGTCAACGGCTCGTGACAGGCTCGGTTCGGCTTGATGTCACCGGTGTTACGTCACACCTCGGCGTAGCTGAGCTGCGGCTTCGTCTCGGAGGCCGAGCCGGTGGCGGTGACCCGCCCGGCCGGGCGGCGAAGGTATACGGCCCAGGTGACCGCGAAGCACAGACCGTAGAAGGCGAGGAAGGCGACGAACGCGCCCGTGCCGGAGCCGTAGGAGAGGAAGGACTGACGGAACGCCAGGTTGATGCCGACGCCGCCGAGCGCGCCGACCGCGCCGATCAGTCCCATGGAGGCACCGGAGAGCCGGCGCCCGTAGGCGGCCGCCTCCTCGCCGCGCAGCCCCCGCGCGAGGGCCTTCGCCTGGAAGATGCCCGGGATCATCTTGTACGTCGAGCCGTTGCCGAGGCCGCTGAGCACGAACAGCACGACGAAGACGGCGACGAACAGGCCCAGCGACTTCTGCATGCTGGCGAAGACCAGGACGCCGGTGGCGGCGGCCATGCCGACGTAGTTGTAGAGGGTGATGCGGGCGCCGCCGTACCGGTCGGCGAGCCAGCCGCCCACCGGGCGGATCAGCGAGCCGAGGAGCGGGCCGATGAAGGTGAGGTACGCGGCCTGGAGGGGCGTGCGGCCGAACTGGACCTGGAGCACCTGCCCGAAGGCGAAGGCGTAGCCGATGAACGAGCCGAACGTCCCGACGTAGAGGAAGGACATGATCCAGGTGTGGGCGTCCCGCGCGGCGTCCTTGGCGGCCCCGGTGTCGTTCTTCACCGAGGCGAGGTTGTCCATGTAGAGCGCGGCGAGGACGGCGGCGAGCACGATCAGCGGGATGTAGATCCCGAGCAGCACGCGCGGGCCGCCGCTGGCGCCGATGACGGCGAGCGCGATGAGCTGGATGACCGGCACGCCGATGTTGCCGCCGCCCGCGTTGAGCCCGAGCGCCCAGCCTTTCTTGCGCAGCGGGAAGAACGCGTTGATGTTGGTCATGGAGGAGGCGAAATTGCCGCCGCCGATCCCGGCGATCAGACCGACCAGCAGGAAGGTCTGGAAGGAGGTCCCCGGCTTCATCACCGCGAACGCGGCGACGGTCGGGACGAGCAGCAGACCGGCCGAGACGATCGTCCAGTTCCGGCCGCCGAAGACCGCGACGGCGAAGGTGTACGGCACCCGTACGACCGCGCCGACCAGCGTCACCATCGACGTCAGCAGGAACTTGTCGGCCGGGGTCAGGCCGTACTCCGGGCCCATGAAGAGCACCAGCACGGACCACATGGTCCAGATCGAGAAGCCGATGTGCTCGGAGAGGACGGAGAAGAGGAGGTTGCGGCGGGCGACCTTCTCCCCCGTGGCGTTCCAGAACGCCTCGTCCTCGGGGTCCCACTCCTCGATCCACCGACCCGCCCGGTTCTTCGCGGGCGGGGGTGCGGGGGCTGTACCAGTGGCTGTCATGACGCCTCCACGTGCTCCGGGGCTCGGTCGTCCGCGGGGATGAGCGGTGATGAGTCCCGAAGGTAGGGAGAGCGCGTTTCCGTGCTGTGGCTGTGGGTGACCGCGAGGGAACGTTGCTCTCACCTCGGACGGAGGCGGGGTGAGAGGTGCCGGGCGGGCGCCGGGCGGGAGCGGTCCCGCCCGGCGGGCGCGTGTCACGCGCGGTGAGTGGCCTTGGCGGTGCTCGGGCGGCCGTCGGGCCACAGGCGGGGGCGGCGCCGGGCCGCCAGGTCCTCCACCCAGCCGAAGGCCACCACGCACAGGGCCGTGAGGAGCCAGACGAACGGCAGTTGGGGCCAGGGGCTCGCCAGCAGCCCGGGGGCGCTCTCCGCCAGCACGTCGATGCCCCACAGCCGGTCCCAGAGGGCCTCGGTCACGCTGATGCAGACGTTGTGCCAGAGATAGATCGTCACCGCCCGGGAGTTGAGCAGGGTGATCAGCCGGTCCCAGCGGCGCAGCCGGGGCGGCCACTGCGACCAGGACGGGCTGATGTGCAACAGGAACAGCACCACCGCGAACGACCACAGCGACTGGGCGAACGGCATGTCGTCGAGGTCGTGGCCCTCGTGGAGATCGTGCGTGAGGGCCCACCAGAGGCCGATCCCGGCCACCACGGGCGCCGTCGACGGCACCACGTACCGGGGCAGCCGGCGCAGCACCCCCTGCTGGTGCGCCATGCCGAGCAGCCAGCACGCGCCGAACGCGCCGAGGTCGCTGAGACCGGCCTCCACCCGCCAGCCCGGCAGGTCGAGCACGCCGGACTCCAGCGCGGCGGACAGCGCGATCGGCGCGAGCACGGTCGGCCAGGGCGCGGCCCGCAGGGCGCGCAGCAACAGCGGCGAGAGCAGGACGAACCACAGATAGGCGCGCAGGTACCACAGGGGTACGCCCATGGCGGCGGCCCAGTCGGAGGTGATCAGCCCGTGCACCCCGGGCAGTCCCTCACCGTACGGCGGGTCGCTGACCGGCAGGATCCAGAAGGTGAGGTGGATCCACCACCAGCCGGGCTCGCCGTCGTCGCCGGGGCCCCAGCCGCCCAGCAGCATGCCGCTCACGCCGACCGCGCCGAGCAGCCACAGCGGGGGCAGCAGCCGGCGCAGCCGGCCCCGGACGACCTCCACGGCGCCGCGCCGGTCGAGGGAGCGGGCCATGAGGTTGCCGGCCAGGGCGAACATCACGCCCATGGAGGGGAAGACGATGGGCAGCCAGGCCCAGCCCATCAGGTGGTAGAGGACGACCCGGAAGAGGGCGAGGGCCCGCAGCAGGTCGAAGTAGCGGTCCCGGCCGCCCTTGCGGGCGGGCGGGGCCGGGACGGCGTCCGGTGCCCCGGCGTCGTCCGGCGCTCCGGCGGGGGCCCCGATCTGCGGGAGGGACCGCGTCTCGCTGTCCGTCACGGCGCACCCCCGTCCACACCGGCGGTCGCCCGGCCCGGCTCGGCGGGCACGGACTCGCCGGGCGGCGCCGCCACCTGGCCCATCCGGCGCAGCTTCTGCCAGCGCAGCCGGCCGCCGGTGAGGGCGGTGATCCAGGACTGGAGCAGCACGATGTACATCAACTGCCGGTAGAGGAGCTGCTGGAGCGGCAGGGAGATCAGCGGGGTGAGGCGTTCGCGGTCGAGGACGAAGGCGTACGCCGCGCAGCCCGCCTGCACCGCGAGGACACCGAACCAGGCGGCGATGGTCTTGCCCGTGGGCCCGAACAGCAGCCCGTAGATCAGGAACAGGTCGATGAGCGGGGCGAGCAGCGGGGCGACGACCATGAAGAGGGAGACCAGCGGCAGCCCGACCCGGCCGAAGCGTCCCGACGGGCCCCGCTCGACCAGCGCCCGGCGGTGCTTCCAGATCGCCTGCATGGTGCCGTAGCACCAGCGGTAGCGCTGGGACCAGAGCTGCTGCACCGACTCGGGCGCCTCGGTCCAGGCGCGTGCCTTCTCGGCGTAGACGACCTTCCAGCCGTCGCGGTGGATGGCCATGGTGATGTCGGTGTCCTCGGCGAGCGTGTCGTCGCTCATGCCGCCGACCCGGTTCAGCGCGGTGCGCCGGAACGCTCCGACGGCGCCGGGGATGGTGGGCATGCAGCGCAGCACGTCGTACATCCGGCGGTCGAGGTTGAAGCCCATCACGTACTCGATGTGCTGCCAGGCGCCGATGAGGGTGTTCTTGTTGCCGACCTTGGCGTTGCCGGCGACCGCGCCGACCTGCGGATCGGCGAAGGGCTGGACGAGTTCGCCGACCGTGGACGGCTCGAAGACGGTGTCGCCGTCCATCATCACGATGATGTCGTGCCGGGCGTTGGCGATACCCCGGTTGAGGGCGGCCGGTTTGCCCGCGTTGAGCTGGCGGACGACCCGTACGCCGGGCAGGGCGAGGTCCTCGACGATCCGGGCGGTGCCGTCGCTGGAGCCGTCGTCGATCACGAGGATCTCGATCGGATGCTCGCTGCTCATCAGCGAACGCACCGTGTTCTCGATGCACTTGGCCTCGTTGTACGCCGGGACCAGCACCGACACCGGTTCGGTGACGGGCGCGTCGGGTCCCCAGACGAAGCCGCGCTTCCGGGTGCGCCGGGTGTGCATCGCGGACAGCAGCAGCATCAGCCCGAAGCGGGCGAAGACGAGGAAGCCGATGGCGGCGAGACCGACGACGAGGACGGCGGTGATGTCGTCCGACGCGGCGACCAGGAACACCCACGCCTTGCCCTTCCACAGCTCGGCACCGGTGACCTCGGTGTGCGCGCTCGGGGCCTTCAGGGCGCCGGTGAGGTTCTCGAACCGGTAACCCTGCTCCTTGAGTTGGGGCAGATACGTGTCGAGGGCCTCGACGGTCTGGCTGCGGTCGCCGCCGGAGTCGTGCATGAGGACGATCGCGCCCTTGCCCTTCTCCGGGGTGGCGTTGCGGATGATCTCCGCGACGCCCGGGCGGCGCCAGTCCTCACTGTCGGCGGTGGTGAAGACGGTGAGGTAGCCGCGGGTGCCGACGTACTGGGTGACCGGCCAGGACGCGTTGTCGAGGGCGTCGGCGCTGGAGGAGTACGGCGGGCGGAACAGCGACGTCCGGATGCCGGCGGCACCGGCCAGGGCGAGCTGGTTCTGGGTCAGCTCCCAGTCGATGCGCTTCTTCGACTGGAGGGAGAGATCGGGGTGGTTGAAGGTGTGCAGCCCGATCTCGTGGCCCTCGTCCACCATCCGCCGGACCAGGTCCGGGTAGCGGGAGGCCATGGTGCCGGTGATGAAGAAGACGGCGTGCGCGCGGTGCTTCTTCAGCACGTCGAGGACCTCGGGAGTCCACTTGGGGTCGGGGCCGTCGTCGAAGGTGAGCACGATCCGGTGGTCCGGCACGTCCAGGCTGGTGGGCGTGGCCCCCCGGGTGTCGACGACCGGGCCGCCGTCGAGGATCTTCTGCGGCACGGTGTCGGCGGCGGCCTCGGAGCGGATGCGGTAGTCGGCGAGGATCTCGCTGTGCACATAGCCGCGCAGCATCAGCATCGCCATCATCGCGGCCAGGACGACCAGCGGCAGCAGATGCCGCAGCCGCAGCGGGATCAGCCGCCGGCCCCGGGCCTGCCGGGACGCGGACCGCCGCCCGGAACGCCGTCGCCGGCTCCCGCCCGGCTCACCCCCCTGCGCGGAGGAGCGGGGCGGCGACGAGGACGCGTGCGCGGGTTGCCCGACGGCGGCCCGCCGGGCCGAGCGTCGACTGGAACGAGGTGCCATCGGTGGACGTACTCCGGGGACGAGGATCAGGAGCCGGACGAACCGGCACGAGAACCGGACGGTGAGAAACCCGAACGACGGGACCGGTCGGGACCGGTCACGAGGACGGGCGGCGGCGCGGGCCGGGGACGGAGCCCCTGCCACGCGGGCGGCGGATGCCGGGTGCCGGACGGACAACGGGCGTCGGGCGCGACCGGCACGCGGTGCGGTGGATCGCCGGATGCGGCGGGTCGGCGGGCCGGGCGGTTACGGGCCGGCCGGGCAGTGCGTCAGGTCGTCGGCGCGGACGTTTCCCGGCCGGTCGAGGCGACCGGGACCGGGGACGCCGGGCCCGCGGCCACCGTGTCGCCGGCGCCTCCGGCCGGGGACGGTGAAGAGTCGGAGGGCGGGTCGTCGGGCGGCGGAGTGGACACCGGTGGAGTCGGGGACGGTTCTCCACCACCCCCGACCGGGTTGTTCGGGCCCGGGTCCGCGGAGGCGGAGGCACCGGGCGCCGCGCTGGGCCGGGTCGTACCGCTGGAGCTGGGCCGTACGGCCGCCGCTCCGGAGGGCGCCGCGCTTCCGGTCGCGGCGCCGGAGGCGGAGGTCGCCCCGGGCTTGGCCGACGCGGTGCCGGAGGCGGCGGGGGTGACCCCCGGGGTGCCGGCAGCCGTACCGCCGGGCTGTCCGGCCGCCGGGGTCGCGGCGGCGCTGGGACCCCGGGTGGGGTCGACCTCGCTGGCCGGCTTCTCGTCGCCGCCCGCTCCCGGCACGGGCACCGGCAGCCAGGGCACGGCGGCGCTGCCCGAGAGCAGGGTGACGACGATGACGACGGCGTACGCGGCGCAGGCGATGCCCACGGAGATGCCGATACGGCGGAAGGTCCGGCTGCGACGGCCGGACTCGTCGACGAAGACGGGAACGTCGGAGGCGTCCTGCCCGGCGGCCGCCGGACTCAGGGCGTCGATCTGGATCGTCACCTCGTCCGGGTCGTGGTCGCGGGTGACGGCGCCACCGCCGGCCGGCTCCCCCCAGGGATCGGCCAGCCCCGCGGACAGGGACCCATTCGAACGTTCGTTTCCAGACACTCTGTTCGAAGTGAGATCCCGGGTCGGCGGAGCCGGCTCCGGCCACTCCGGTTGGGCGTCTTCTCGCCATTTCTCCACGTGCGCACTTCCCCCCAAGGAACTGTTGCGGGTGCGCGTACGACCATGAGCGCACGTCGACGGAACCGGGCCCCCACCCAGTTCTCGCGCCCCATTTACCCCACTGCGCTCAGGCCGACGAATCTAGCGCAGGCATGGGCCCTGTGTTCGCGATGCGTGATTTGTTCGCCCACGTCATGTTCATGCCTATGGCCGAAAATCGACCCTCTCTGGCTCGCGAGCATCACTCTCCCGAACCGTCGAAGCGCATCGAGTAACGGAGGGACCAGCCTCTTTCACCGCGGCGCGGCCACCGGGGGCACGGGGACCGGAGCGACGAGCCGCCGCCATACCCCTCCAGGCATGGCCGGAAACATCACGCCCCGGAACGCCGTCGCGGCACGGAAAACGCAGCAACCCCCGCCGCTCGGGAGCGACGGGGGTTGCTGTTCACATGGGATGAGTGGAGATGGCGGGAATCGAACCCGCGTCCAACGGTGCAGAATCAGGGCTTCTCCGTGTGCAGTTCGCTGCGATTTTCTCGGCCCCGGTGATCACGCGAACAAGTCGCCGACGGGCCCAGTCACTGTTTGTTTTCCCATCGGACCCCGTGACCGGGCTCGATGGTTTAGTCCCCTAGATTATGCCAGGATCCGGGTCGGGAACACTCCCGGGCTGACACCCATTAAGGGTCCTACACTCACTACCTAATTAGGCAGCGAGGGCGTAGGACTGGGAATCGCTCTTGGTGTTGGCGATTATTTTTTGCGACATATGGTTTACGAGATCATTGCCGCTTCCTCGACACGCTTCCCCTGCTTCGACAGCCGCTGTCGAAACCGATCATCCCCATGTTGATTTTTCAATGCGCCCACCGGTCTCCCGGTGTTGAAGCCATCGTACGTGACCAACGCACCCGCATGCCAGCGTATTCCCGGCGGTCCGGGCCTGGGGCGGAGCCTAGGCGTGCCGCTGGCGCCGCTTGGCCGCCGCGATCGCCCGGTCCGTCTCCCGGCGGTCCTGCTTCTCCCGCAGGGTCTGCCGCTTGTCGTACTCCTTCTTGCCGCGCGCGAGCGCGATCTCGGCCTTGGCCCGGCCGTCCTTGAAGTACAGGGCGAGGGGCACGATCGTGTGACCGGTCTCCTCGGACTTCACGGACAGCTTGTCGATCTCCTCGCGGTGCAGCAGCAGCTTGCGCTTGCGGCGCGCGGAGTGGTTGGTCCAGCTTCCCTGGCTGTACTCGGGGATGTGGGCGTTGTAGAGCCACGCCTCGCCCCCGTCGATCTGGACGAACCCGTCGGCCAGCGAGGTCCGGCCCTGCCGCAGCGACTTCACCTCGGTGCCGGTGAGCACCAGACCGGCCTCGTAGGTGTCGATGATCGCGTAGTCGTGCCGGGCCTTCTTGTTCTGCGCGACGATCCTGCGCTTGCCGCCCTTTTCGCCGTCCTTGGCCGTGGACTTGGCGCCCGCCCCGCCCTGCTTGGGCTGGGACTCCTTCGGTACGTACATTCCCTTGCTCATAGTGCGGCCATTTTCGCACCTGGAGGGGGCCCGGGGGAAAGCCGATTACGAGGGTTTCCGTCCGCCCGGTGGCTCAGGGCGCGTCGCCGAGGCCGCCGAGCACGGTCTCGGCCCGCTCCAGCACCCCGTCGGAGACCTCCAGGTCGGGGGTGATGCCCCGGCCGTCGACGGTCCGGCCCAGCGGGGTGCGGTAGTGGCCGACGGTCAGCTCGGCGACCGAGCCGTCGGGCAGCCGGCTCGGCATCTGCACCGAGCCCTTGCCGAAGGTGCGGGCGCCCACGACGACGGCGCGGCCGCGGTCCTGGAGGGCGCCGGTGAGCAGCTCGGCCGCGCTCATGGTGCCGCCGTCGACGAGGGCGACCAGGGGCCGGGTGGTGTCGCCGCCGGACTCGGCGTGCAGGGCGCGCTGGGCGCCGTCGACGTCGTAGGTGGCGACGAGGCCGCCGTCCAGGAAGGCGGAGGCGGTGGCGGTGGCCTCGGTGACCAGACCGCCGGAGTTGCCGCGCAGGTCCAGGACGATCCCGGTGTCGGCGGGGGTCTCGCGGACGGCGCTGCGGACGGTGGCGCCGACGCCCTTGGTGAACGCGGCGATCTTGATGACGGTGGCCCGCCCGTCGAGCCGCCGGACGGTGACGGAGTCGGTGGAGAGCCTGGCCCGGCGCAGGGTCTGGCTCCACGCGCGCGTGCCGCGCTCCAGGCCGAGGGTGACGGTCGTACCGACGGGCTCGTCGGTGGCGTCACCGCGCAGTAAGGAGACGACCTCGGTGACCGGGGTGCCGTCCACCCGGTGGCCGTCGACGCTGCGCAGCCGGTCGCCGGCGCGGATCCCGGCGGCGGCCGCGGGCGATCCGGAGCGCACCCCGGTGATCTCGATCAGACCGCCCGCCTCGCGCGCGGCCACCAGGCCGACGCCGGTGTAGCGGCCGTCCAGGGACGCCTCGAACTCCTCGAACTCGCCCTCGGAGTAGACGGCCGCCCAGCGGTCCCCGCTGCGGCTGACGGCGCGTTCGGCGGCCTCCAGGGGCGACTTGCCGTCGGCGGCGGCCTCCGCGGCGGCCCGGGTGACGGCCTCGGCGTGTCCGGCGGGCGCGGTCGCGTCCTGCCGTTCGGCGGAGCCGGCCTGCCGCAGACCGCAGGGCAGCGTGCCGGTGGCGGCACCGGCGACCAGCACGCTCGCGAACACCAAGGTCAGGGCGGCCCCGCGGCCGAGACGGCGGGGCTGACAGAACGGTTCACGGCCTGACATGGCGGTGAGTCTAGGCGAACACCCAGAGCCGTACGGTCGCTTGACCGTACGACTCTCGGGGCATGCGTCACACCTTCAGGTACTTGCGCAGCGCGAAGAACGCGGCAAGCGCGGGCATCAGCAGACTGGTCGCGAGGATCAGCGGAAGCTTCGTCAGAACGGCGTCCCAGCCGATGAAGTTGATCAGATTCAGCTTCTCGGACAGGGCCAGACCGTGGTCGATGATGAAGTACCGGGCGATCACCAGGAATCCGCAGGCGACCGTGCCCCCGATGAGTCCGGCGACGGCGGCCTCGGCGATGAACGGCGCCTGGATGTAGAAGCCGGAGGCGCCGACCAGCCGCATGATGCCGGTCTCACGCCGCCGGCTGAACGCCGAGACGCGCACGGTGTTGACGATCAGCATCAGCGCGACCACCAGCATCAGCGCCATCACCGCCCGCGCGGCCCAGTTCATGCCGTTGAGCAGCCCGAAGAGGTTGTCGAGGATGCCCTTCTGGTCCTGCACCGACTGCACGCCGTCCCGGCCGTCGAAGGCGGTCGCGATGACCTGGTACTTCTCCGGGTCCTTCAGCTTGATCCGGTACGACTCCTGCATCTGGTCCGGCGTGAGGGAGGCGGCCAGCGGGGAGTCGCCGAACTGCTCCTTGTAGTGCTTGTACGCCTGGTCCTGCGACTCGTACGTCACCGAGTCGACCACCGACATCTTGCCGAGGTCGGACTTGATCTGCTTCTTCTGGTCCTCGGTGACCGCGCCCTTGGCGCAGTTGGGGTCCGACTCGGCGTCGCTCTTGTTGCAGAGGAACACCGAGACGTTGACCTTGTCGTACCAGTAGCCCTTCATGGTGTTGACCTGGTCGCTCATCAGCAGCGAGCCGCCGAAGAGCGCCAGGGACAGGGCGACGGAGACGATGACGGCGAAGGTCATCGTCAGGTTGCGACGGAGACCGACACCGATCTCGGAGAGTACGAACTGGGCACGCATGGCGTGTTCTTGATGCCTTTCCGGGGACGGTCGCGGTCAGTGCTGGTAGCCGTAGACGCCGCGTGCCTGGTCGCGGACGAGACGGCCCTGCTCCAGCTCGATGACGCGCTTGCGCATCTGGTCCACGATGTTCTGGTCGTGCGTGGCCATCAGGACGGTGGTGCCCGTCCGGTTGATCCGGTCGAGCAGCTTCATGATGCCGACCGAGGTCTGCGGGTCGAGGTTGCCGGTGGGCTCGTCGGCGATGAGCAGCTTGGGCCGGTTCACGAAGGCACGCGCGATGGCCACCCGCTGCTGCTCACCACCGGACAGCTCGCCGGGCATCCGGTCCTCCTTGCCGCCGAGCCCGACGAGGTCGAGCACCTGCGGCACGGACTTGCGGATCTCGCCGCGCGACTTGCCGATGACCTCCTGCGCGAAGGCGACGTTCTCCGCCACCGTCTTGTTCGGCAGGAGCCGGAAGTCCTGGAACACCGTCCCGAGCTGGCGGCGCATCTGCGGCACCTTCCAGTTGGACAGGCGCGCGAGATCCTTGCCCAGGACGTGCACCTGGCCGTGGCTGGTCCGCTCCTCTCGGAGCACCAGCCGCAGGAAGGTGGACTTTCCGGAACCGGAGGATCCCACGAGGAACACGAACTCGCCCTTCTCCACTTCCAGGGAGACATCCCTGAGTGCGGGGCGGGTCTGCTTGGGGTAGACCTTGGAGACGTTGTCGAATCGGATCACGGGTGCACCACGGGTCGCCGGGGGTAGATGAGCGTGACCATACGCGAACCGGGTCTCCCGGCGCAGTCGCCGGGAGAGGTTGCGGGAGGGTTGTGCGTTTTTGTACGGGACTTTGTCCGCTCCGGGCTCTCCGGCGGGCCGCGCGCCCCGCGCGGGAACCTGGCACAGTGGGAGGGGAACGTTCGCGTTCCCGCAGGCGTTGTGTCGTTGTGGAACCGGTGCAAGGAGGGCGAGCGCATGACGTACGACCGGCTGGTGTGCGCTAACTGCGCGGCGCCCGTGAACGAGGGGCGGTGCCCCGTGTGCCGTGCCAACCGCCAGCGGCTCCAGCAGGAGAACTTCCTGGCGGGCATGAACCCCATGGCGCTGATCGCGCTGCTGGCCGTCCTGGTGGCCGCGGTGGCCCTGCTGGCCCACCAGACCGTGTAGCACGCCCCGCCCGAGGGCCTACGACGCCGAAGGGGCCCGGAGCTTCACAGCTCCGGGCCCCTTCGTGTGCACACGGCGTGTGCGCGCGGCTACCGTCAGGCGGCCGACGCGCCGCGGCCCTCGGCCAGACGCGGCAGGACGCGGAAGGCGACACCGCCCGCGATCATCGTGGCGGCGCCGATGATCAGGAAGGTGGTCTGGCCGGCACCGGTCTCGGCCAGCTCGCCGCCGCCCTGGGCGGTGGTGTTCGAGGAGTCCGAGGTGTCGGTGAGGGCGGAGGTGCCCTCCTCCTGCGTGGAGGTGCCGTCGGTGTCGGGCCCGCCACCACCGGTCACGGAACCGCCACCGGTGACGGAGCCGCCGCCGTTGGTGGTGGAGGAACCGCCGTTGCTGCTCGAACCGCCGTTGTTCCCGGAGCCGCCGTTGTTGCCGGAGCCGCCCGTGGTGGGCGAACCGCCGGTGGTCGGGTCGGTGGGCGTGCCGCCCGTGGTGGGGTCGGTGGGCGTACCGCCCGTGGTCGGGTCGGTCGGCGTACCACCCGTCGTCGGGTCGGTCGGCGTACCGCCGGTGGTCGGGTCGGTGGGCGTACCACCCGTGGTCGGGTCGGTCGGCGTACCGCCGGTGGTCGGGTCCTCGCACTCCGGAGTCGTGACGATGTCGCAGGGGTCCGGGTCGTCGCCGTCCTGCGTGGTGACCTCGTCGTCCCCGGTCGTGACCAGGTTGCTCAGGCCGTCGCCGGGGTCGGCCGAAGCCACGCCCGCGACCGTCAGCGAGGCGCCCGCGGCGATGATCGCGCCCGCGGCGATGCGCGCGACCCGGACGCGCGTCTTCTTGGTCATATGTCTGCTACCCCCAGTAGCTGATCCGTCGATGCGGCAGCGCTCGGGGTGGTGATCGACGGGGCGATCGAACTTCCTTCCGGATCCCCCCGGTTCACATGCGCCCCGAAAATGCGCACGCCTTACCGCACCCTCCCGATTTTCCAGGGGCACGTCAAGCTCGTTGCGTACGCAATGTCCAAGTCGGGGGACTTTGCCCGCCGTTGAAGACGTGAATGTTACGCAAAAGGCAACCGCCCCTGCTCCAGGGGCGGTTGCCTTGTCGACAAATTACTTCTCCTGCTGCTTGCGCCAGCGAATCCCGGCCTCCAGGAAGCCGTCCAGCTCGCCGTTGAACACGGCCTCGGGGTTGCCGACCTCGAACTCGGTGCGCAGGTCCTTCACCATCTGGTACGGGTGCAGGACGTACGAACGCATCTGGTTGCCCCAGGAGTTGCCGCCGTCGCCCTTGAGGGCGTCCATCTTGGCCTGCTCCTCCTGGCGGCGGCGCTCGAGGAGCTTGGCCTGGAGGACGTTCATCGCGGTGGCCTTGTTCTGGATCTGCGACCGCTCGTTCTGGCAGGAGACGACGATGCCGGTGGGCAGGTGGGTCAGGCGCACCGCGGAGTCCGTGGTGTTCACGCCCTGGCCGCCGGGACCGGACGAGCGGTACACGTCCACCCGCAGCTCGGACTCGTCGATCTCGATGTGGTCGGTCTGCTCGACCACGGGGAGGATCTCGACGCCCGCGAAGGACGTCTGGCGGCGCCCCTGGTTGTCGAAGGGCGAGATGCGCACCAGCCGGTGCGTGCCCTGCTCGACCGAGAGCGTGCCGTAGGCGTAGGGCACCTGGACGGCGAAGGTGGTCGACTTGATGCCGGCCTCCTCGGCGTACGACGTCTCGTAGACCTCGGTCTTGTAGCCGTGCTGCTCGGCCCAGCGCAGGTACATCCGCTGGAGCTTCTCGGCAAAGTCGGCGGCGTCGACGCCACCGGCCTCGGCGCGGATGTTGACCAGCGCCTCGCGGGAGTCGTACTCCCCGCTGAGCAGGGTGCGGACCTCCATCTCGTCCAGCGCCTTCTTGACGGCCGCCAGCTCGGACTCGGCCTCGGCACGGGTGTCCGGGTCGTCCTCCTCCTCGGCCATCTCGAACAGCACGGCGAGATCGTCGATCCGGCCGCGCAGCGCCTCCGCCTTCCTGACCTCCGCCTGGAGGTGGGAGAGCTTGCTGGTGATCTTCTGCGCCTCGTCCGGGTTGTCCCAGAGGGACGGCGCGGCCGCCTGCTCCTCGAGCACGGCGATGTCTGCCCTCAGCTTGTCGAGGTCCAGAACGGCCTCGATCGACTCCATGGTCGAGGAGAGGGACTTGAGCTCTTCGGATACATCGACGACTGCCACACCACCAGCGTAACGGCTCCGTCCGCCGACCAGCGCCGACGGTGGAAGGTCCCGCCCGGCCCCCTGCTCAGGGCGTCAGGGGGCCGCCGGTGCCGAGTTCCCGGTGCCGTCGGTGTCCTTGGCCCCCGCGTCGTCCCCGGAGGTCGCGGCCCAGGCCCCGATGCCGACCGCGGCGGCCAGGGCCACCGCGGCCGCCCCGAGGGTGACGCGCCGGCGCCGGGTGGCCGTGCGGTTGCGGGCGGAGCCGGGGCGGGGCGCCCCCGCGGCCCGGGGGACGCGTGCGGTGCCGTGGGCGCCGCCGGCCAGTTCGTCGGCCGCCGGGACCCTCATCGAGGTGTGCGTGTCGCGGTTGGAGTCGGGCCGGGCGCCGGGGACCAGGGGCACGGACCCGCGGCGCTCGCGTCCGCCGCCGGAGACGGGTGCCGTGCGGTCCGCTCCCGGCTCGCCGCCGCCGTCGGCCTCGGACTCCGCCTCGGTGTCCGGCTCGTCCACGTCCAGCGGGGGCATGCCGGCCAGCGACGGCAACTGCTCGCGCAGCCGGGACGCCAGTTCGGAGGCGCGCAGCCGGGACGCGGGGCCCTTGGCCAGGCACTGCACGATGAGCTGCCACAGCTCGTCGGGGATGCCGGGCAGCGGGGCGACCGACTCCGTGACGTGCCGGCGCAGCACCGCGCCCGGGTGCCCGCCGCCGAAGGGCGTGAAGCCGGCCAGCAGCTCGTACAGGACGGTCGCCAGCGCGTAGATGTCCACCGAGGCGCGCGGCGGCAGGCCCTCCACGATCTCGGGGGCCAGATAGTCCGGCGTGCCGATGATCTTCGTGGCACGGGTGCGCTTGGGGGTGTCGATGAGCTTCGCGACCCCGAAGTCCGTCAGCAGGGCGCGGTGCGAGCCGCCGGGGCCCAGCGGGCCCTGCATGTCCAGCAGGACGTTCTCCGGCTTGACGTCCCGGTGGACGACACCGGCCGCGTGCGCGGCGGCCAGGCCCTCCGCGACGTCCGCGACGATCGCCACCGCGGCCTCCGGCGCGAGCCGTCGGTCGCGGTCCAGCCGGGTGCGCAGATCGGTGCCCCGGACGAGGTCCATGACCAGCGCCAGGTCGTTGCCGTCGACGACGAGGTCCCGTACGGAGACCACGTTGGGATGCTCCAGGCCGAGGAGGGCGGTGCGCTCCTGCACGAAGCGGCCCACCAGCTCCTCGTCGGAGGCGAGGTCCTCGCGCAGCAGCTTGACGGCGACGGGTCCGTCCGGCCCCTCGCCGAGCCACACCGTGCCGGCGCTGCCCCGGCCCAGGATCTGGTGGGCGGTGTACCGGCTGCCGATCTTCCGTGCCAAGGCTGCTCCTACCGACGCGTGTTGCCGACAAAAGTACGCGTCCGGTGAGGCGACCTTCACCACGGGGACGGAAATCACCCGTCGGATGTCGACAAGTGCACAAACTCGCGGCCGGCTCCGGCCCGGCTCAGTTCCCGGTGCCGGTGCCCGCCCCGTCCGTGGCCTGGCCGAGGTCGCCGATCCAGTCGCCGGCCTGCTTGAACCAGTGCCCGAGCTGGTCCCACCAGCCGCGGCCGGTGCCGATCCAGCCCTGGAGCGGGCTGAACTCCCAGATCATCCAGCCCGCGACGAACAGGATGACGATCGTGAAGAGGCAGCCCTTCAGGCAGCCGAGCCCGGGGATCTTCATCGGGTTGGCACTGCGCTGCCTCGGCTCGCGCGGCTGGCGCGGCTCCGGGGCGGGCCGCTGCTGCGGCTGGCGGCGCGGCTGCTGCTGGGGCGGCGGTGCCTGCTGCGGCTGGGGCGTGGCGTACCGGCCCTGCTGTCCGTAGCCCTGCGGGGGCTGCGGGGCGTACCCCTGCTGGGGCTGCTGCTGCGGGTAGCCGTAGCCCTGCTGCGGCCGGGGCTGCGGGCGCTGCGGCGGCTGCTGCTGCGGCCGGGCGACCTGGCGCTGGGGGCGGCGGCGCAGCGGGTCCTCGCCGGGGTCGAGGTACTGCTGGACCTGTGTCTGCTCGTTGCGGTCGCGGGCGGCCCGGAGCTGGGTCTGCCAGGGGTGCGGCTGCTCGGGCGGGGTGCCGCCCTGCTGTCCCGGCTGGTGCGGCGGCACCGGCGGAAGGACGGCGGTGGCGTCGGCGGCGCCCGCCGGGGCCCCGGTGTGGGGCAGGACGGCGGTGGGGTCGGCGGCGCCGGCCGGTCCGCCGGTGTGCGGCAGGACGCTGGTCGCGGCGTTGGGGTCGTAGGAGCCCGCGGGGGCGCCCGGCACCGGCGCGGGGGCCGGGTCGGGGGCGAGCAGATGGGCCACGCCGTCGGCGGCGGCGATCTGCGTGGAGTTCGCGTGCACCCCGATGCCCTCGGCGACGACCCGCAGGGCGCGCCCGAGGTTCTGGGCGCTGGGCCGTTCGTCGGGGTTCTTGCGCAGGCAGCGCTCGATGACCGTCCACAGCGGGTCGGGGACGGTGGAGGGGCGGCGCGGTTCGGCGCTGAGGTGCTGGTGCAGCACTTCGAGGGCGGAGCCTCCGCCGAACGGGGGACGTCCGGTGACCAGCTCGTACAGCATGATGCCGGCGCCGTAGACGTCGACGGCGGAGGTCTGCGGGCGGCCCTCGGCGGACTCCGGGGCGACGTACGCGGGCGTGCCGACGAACTCGCTGGTGCGGGTGAGGCCCGGGGAGTCGGCCAGCCGGGCGATGCCGAAGTCGGTGAGCATCGGGTGCATCTGCCCGCCGTTCTGCATCAGCAGGACGTTGGCCGGCTTGAGGTCGCGGTGCACCACGCCGTCGGTGTGGCTGGCGGCGAGCGCGTCGGCGACCTGCGCGGTGAGCAGGGAGGCGGCGACGGGCGTCAGCGGGCCGTTCTCGCGCAGATAGCGGTGCAGGTCGGGGCCGTCGATGAGGTCCATGACCAGGGCCAGCAGATCGCCCTCGACGACCAGGTCGCGGACCCGGACGATGTTCGGATGGGTCAGGCGCAGCAGCACCGAGCGCTCCCGCAGGAAGCGCATCACGATGTCGGGGTCGCTCGCCAGCTCCTCCTTGAGGACCTTGATGGCGACGGTCTCTCCGGGCTGGCCGGGCACGGCCGCCTCGGCGCCCGCGGTCTCGCGCTGGCGGGCTCGCCAGACGGTGCCCGTGGCGCCGCGTCCGAGCGGCTCCTCGAGCAGGTACTTGCTGCCGACTGGCCGCACGTCACGCGCTCCCTGCTGCTTGCTTGCCTCTGTGGTCCGATGTTCCGACCCACTGTAGTGCCGCGATACCCGTACCGGGCGGTCGTCTTCCTATGGTCCGACTATGGTCCGCGCGCGGGGCCGCCCGCCGCGACCCGGCCCGGTTCGGGCGCCTTCGGCCGTGTCCGGCCGTCTCCGGCCGTGTTCCGCCGTGTTCGCTGGAAAGACGCGCGGACCGGTCGCTCGGTTGCCGAATCCGGGCGTGACCGATCTCAACTGATCGTCGGCGATGCAATGGTCAGGCACTTTTGCGGGCAGAGCCGACCAATCAAGATCACTTGTCACCGGGTGGTGGGCGCGTTGTCGGTGACAGGTGCGAGGATGCCTGGAGTACTGGCCGATGTGCTCGTGTGGTGTGGGGGGAAGTCCGCGCCCGCGCAGAAGGGACCGCTGACGCCGATGCAGATCCGGCTGACCGTCACAGACCCGCAGGGCCCGCCCTTCGAGGCGCGCGGCCGTGCCGCGAGCTGCGACGTGCTGGTCACGGCCCCCGCCGGTACGGCCCTGGCCGCGGTGGCGCCCGCCCTGGCCGCGGCGGTCTCCGGGGAGGGCGCGGGCGGCGCGGCCGTCGCCCTGTACGCGGGCACCGAGCGGCTCGACGGAGCCCGCTGCACGCTCGGCGAACCCCCGCTGACCGACGGCGCGGTGCTGGCGCTCGGCGCCCCCGCCGACCCCGAACCGCATCCGGAGGTCGACGACGCCCCGGCCCGCCTCGACGTGGTCGCGGGTCCGGACGCGGGCGGGGTCCATCTGCTGCACGGCGGGCAGATCCGCGTCGGCCGCTCCGCCGACGCCGACGTCCCGTTGGACGACCCGGACGTCTCCCGGCTGCACTGCGCGGTGACGCTCGGACCCGACGGCCGGGTGACGGTCACCGACCTCGGCTCCACCAACGGCACCACCGTCGACGGCACCCCGGTCAAGGCCCGCCCGGTGCGGCTCGCGCCCGGCGCCCTGCTGCGGATCGGCGAGTCGGCCCTGCGGCTGGCCCCGCCCGGCGGCCCGGGAGCCCGCGTGGTGACGGCACCGGACGGCGAGGGACACGTGCGCGTGGCGCCCGGCGGGGGTCGCGCGGCGGAGGGGGCCGCCGGGTCCGCCTCCACGGCTTCTACGGCTTCTACGGCTTCTACGGCTTCTACGGCGGTGTCCCGGCCGCGGGTGCCGAACTCCCGTTCCGGCGAGCCCGGCACCCCGACCGCACCCACCGGCCACAGCGACGGCGGGGTGAGCTGGAGCGGCAGCGGCACGGACCGGCATCTCGTCCCCGGTCAGGGCACCGCCCCGGACATCGAGAGCCGCGCCGAGATCCGGCACGACACCCACGCGGGCCGCGCCGACGCCTTCGGCCCGCCGTACGACGACGTCCGCGGCCCCCGGCCCGCCGTCTCCCCGTACGACGACGTGCCGCTGTACGACAACGCCGGGTACGACGACCCCGGCGACCCGGACGACCCCGGCTCCGGCCGCAAGGGCACGCCCCTGCGCGGCACCGACATACCGCCCGGTGTCCGTCGGCGCGGCGGGCTGTCCGCCTGGGCCCGGCGGCTGGCCGGCGGCCGCGGCGCCCCGGACCCGGCCGGTCACGGCCCCGCCGACGGGGAGGCGTCCGGCACGGGCCCCGAGCCGGCGGCCGCCCCCGCCCCGGCGCCCGAGACCTGGCCCGACCCGGCCGCCCTGCTGCTCACCGCGCTGGGCCCCGGCCCCCGGCTCTGGGAGCGCGGTCCCGGCCATCCCGAGGCGCTCACCGTGCGGCTCGGCACCGCGGACCGCACGGCACCCGGCGGCTCGGGCCTGCTGCCCGCCGTACCGGTGACGGCGGACCTGCGCGAGGCCGGGGCCCTGGGCCTGGCCGGACCGCGCCCGCGGCTGGCCGGGCTGGCCCGCGCGGTCGTGGCGCAGCTCGCCGCGCTGCACTCGCCGGACGCCCTGGAGATCGTCCTGATCAGCACGGACCGCGCGCGGTCCGAGGAGGAGCGGGCCGCCGAGTGGTCGTGGCTGGGCTGGCTGCCGCATCTGCGCCCGGGGCACGGCCAGGACTGCCGGCTGCTGCTCGCCTTCGACCGCGACCAGGCGGCCGCCCGCACCGACGAGCTGCTGCGCCGTCTGGAGGACCACCTCGCGGACACCGCGGCCGCCGTCCCGCCCTTCGCGACCGGCCCCGCGCCCGCCCGCCGGCCCTCCTGGGCCCTGTCCGAGGACCCGGACGGCTTCGCGGGGCCGTTCACCGTGCTCGTGGTGGACGGCGACCCGGGCGCCGCCGGTCTGCGGGACACCGTGACCCGGCTGGCCACGGCCGGTCCGCGCGCCGGGATCCATGTGCTGTGCCTGGCGGAGATCACCGCCGGTGCCCCGTCCGCCCCGGCGGCGCGGACCTACGAGGCGGCCTGTGCGGCGGCGCCCGTGTTCCGCGCGTGCGGCGCGGTCGCGCTGCTCGACGGCGACGTGGCCACCGCACTGCGGCTGCTGCGGATCGCGCCCGGCGGCGACGGACCGGCCGGACCGGTCGGCGAGGGCACCCTGGCCGCCGTGGACGCCGTCTCCCCCGCCTGGGCCGAGCGGTTCGCCCGCGCCCTCGCGCCGCTGCGCCCGGACGGCGGCGGTGGCGGCGGTGAGCGGCACACGCGTGTGTCCGCCCCGCTGCCCCCGTCGTCCCGGCTGCTCGACGAGCTGGGTCTGGCGCGGGCCACCCCGGCCTCCCTGATGGCCCGCTGGGCGGACGCGGCCGACGACACCGAGGCGCTCGGCGGACGGGCCTGGGCGGTGCTCGGCGCGGGGCCGCGCGGCCCGGTCGCGGTGGACCTCGCCGCCGAGGGCCCCCATCTGCTGGTCGAGGGCCCGCCCGGCAGCGGGCGCACCGAGCTGCTGCGGGCGGTCGTCGCCTCGCTGGCGGCCGCCGAGCGCCCCGACCGGCTGGGCATCGTGCTGATGGACGGCCGGGACACGGTCGGCCAGGGCACCGGCGGCGCCGGTGACGGTCTGCGGGTCTGTACCGACGTACCGCATGTGACGACGCATCTGACCGGTACCGACCCGGTGCGGATGCGGGAGTTCGCGCAGTCGCTGAGCGCGGAGCTGAAGCGGCGGGCCGAGCTGCTGGGCCGGTCCGACTTCACCGAGTGGCACACGCACCGCGCGGTGTCGGGCCGGATCGTGCCGCAGCGCGGCCCGCACGGACCGGCGCCCGGTGCCGGGGCGGGCGCGGGCGGTGCCGCCGACATAGAGGCGCCGCCCAGCTCCACGCTGCGGCTGCGGCCCGGCGCGGCGGCCCGTCAGCGGACCGAGCCGGCACCGCCGTTGCCCCGGCTGGTGGTGGTCGTGGACGACCTGGACGCGCTGGTGTCGCCGCCGCTGGGCTCGCCCGGCCGGCCGGCCGCCGGGTCCGTGACGCGCGCGCTGGAGGCGGTGGCCCGGGAGGGCGAGCGGCTCGGCGTGCACCTGGTGGCGGCGACCGGTCCCGGGGGCCGTACGGCGGAGTCCGAGGCGGTCCGCCGGGCCACCGTGCGGATCACGCTGGAGGCGCCGGGGACGGGCGCGGACGAACCGGCGCCGGGGCGCGGCCGGCTCAAGGGCGCCGACGGCCGGCTCACGCCGTTCCAGGGCGGCCGGGTGACGGGCCGTATCCCGCGCACGGCGACGCTGCGGCCCACGGTGATCCCGCTGGAGTGGCGGCGGATGGGCGATCCGCCGACCCGCCGGCCGGTCCGGGAGCTGGGCAACGGCCCGACGGATCTGGCCCTGCTGGCGAGCGCCCTGGAGCGGGCCGCCCGCGAGGTCGCGGCGGCGGAGGTGCCGTCGCTGCTCTGAGCCCCGCGCCGTCCTTCGCGGAGTCACGACGCGGTCACGATCGCCCGGTTGACACCGTTCGCGCACTTGCCGACCCCGTGCGCCCGGCGTAGACCGGAGCGCACGGGACAGCGCTCGGACGTTCGACGAGGACGGAGAACGGGGCAGTGATGCGCAGGACGAGCAACGCGAACCGGACATCGAAGACCATGAGGACCGCGGCCGTGCTTCTCGCGGGAGCCCTCGCGCTCACCGCGTGCGGCGGCGACGGGGACGACGGCGGCAGCGGCGGAGAGAGCACCGCACCGGGCGGGACGGACAGCGGCCTCACCCTCCCGAAGCTCGACGGCACCACCCTGGAGGTGGCCGCCGTCTGGACGGGCCCCGAACAGGCCAACTTCAAGAAGGTACTGGCCGAGTTCGAGAAACGCACCGGCGCGAAGATCACCTTCGTGCCCGCGCAGGACCCGATCATCAACTTCCTCGGCTCGAAGATCGCGGGCGGGGCGCCGCCGGACGTCGCGCTGCTCCCGCAGCCGGGCGCGATCAAGCAGGCCGTCGAGAAGAAGTGGGCCACCCCGCTGGGCGCCGAGGCCCTGAAGGAGGTCAGGAAGAACTACGCGCAGGGCTGGCAGGACATCGGCGCGGTCGACGGCGAGCAGTACGGCGTCTACTACAAGGCCGCCAACAAGTCCCTGATCTGGTACAACGCGCAGGTCTTCGAGAACGCGGGCGCGAGCGAACCGGCCACCTGGGACGAGCTGCTGACGACCGCCCGGACGGTCTACGACTCCGGTGTCACGCCGTTCTCGATCCCGGGCGCGGACGGCTGGCCGCTGACCGACTGGTTCGAGAACGTGTATCTGTCCCAGGCGGGCCCGGAGAAGTACGACCAGTTGGCCCGGCACGAGATCAAGTGGACCGATCCGTCGGTCGCGAAGGCCCTCACCACGCTCGCCGAGATCTGGGGCGAGAAGGACTATGTGGCGGGCGGCGCCGACGGCGCGCTCCAGACGCAGTTCCCCGACTCGGTCACCCAGACCTTCACCGGCGGCGACCAGCCCAAGGCCGCCATGGTCTACGAGGGCGACTTCGTGCAGGTCAACATCGGGCAGACGGACGCGAAGATCGGCACGGACGCGAAGGTGTTCCCGTTCCCGAAGGTCGGCGACACCGCGCCCGTGGTCTCGGGCGGTGACGCGGCGGTGATCCTCAAGGACTCCGAGGGCGCGCAGGCGCTGGCGACCTTCCTGGCCTCGCCGGACGCGGCGGAGATCCAGGCGAAGCTGGGCGGCTATCTCTCGCCCAACAAGAACGTCGACCTCGCCGCCTATCCGAACGACGTGCAGCGCACGATCGCGAAGGCGCTGGTCGCGGCCGGTGACGACTTCCGCTTCGACATGTCCGACCAGGCCCCGCAGGCGTTCGGCGGCACCCCGGGCAAGGGCGAGTGGAAGGACCTCCAGGACTTCCTGAAGAACCCGTCGGACGTGGCCGGCATCCAGAAGAAGCTGGAGTCGGACGCGGCGGCGGCGTACGGGAACTGATCCCGCGATGGCCTCGGCCCCGGGGGCCGCGAAGGTCCCCTCACCACCCTCACCACCCTCACCACCCTCACGCCGCTCGCGCAGGAGCGTGACCGGTACCCGCAGGAGCGTGGCGGCGCTGTTCCTGCTGCCCGCCCTGGTGCTGCTGGGCGCGCTGGTGGTCTACCCGATCGGGTACTCGGTCGCGCGCAGCTTCTACGACCAGTCCGGCGACGGCTTCGCGGGCGTCGACAACTACCGGGCCCTGTTCACCGACGACGGCATCCGCACCGCGCTCGGGAACAACGTGATCTGGGTGGTGTTCGCGCCGACGGTCGCGACGGCACTCGGGCTGATCTTCGCCGTGCTCACCGAACGGGTGCGCTGGGGAACGGCGTTCAAGCTGGTCGTCTTCATGCCGATGGCGATCTCCATGCTGGCGGCCGGGATCATCTTCCGGCTGGTGTACGACCAGGACCCGGACAAGGGCGTCGCCAACGCGGTGTGGGTGGGCGTGCACGACACGTTCGCCGCGTCGTCGGCGTTCCCGAAGGCGCACCCCGGCCGGGACTCGCCGCTGGTGGCCGAAGGGGGCGGGTTCGTGACCCGGGAGGCGGTCCGCGCCGGTGATCCGGTGGCGCTGCCGCTGGTCGGGGTCGCCCCGGACGTGATGCCGGACGGCGCGAAACGAGCCGTCGCCGCCGCGGCCGAGCCGGGGAAGGTCACCGGCACCACCTGGCAGGACTTCACCCGCGGCAAGGGCGTCGGCACCCCGGGCACCCCCGACCCGTCCGAACTCGGCTACCCGGGCATGCGGATCGAGGCGGTCAGGGACGGGAAGGTGGTGGCGTCCACCGAGGCCGCCGCCGACGGCACCTTCACCCTGCCCGCGGCGGCCGACGGGGCACGGCTGCGGCTGCCCGCGGGGAACTTCGCGGAGCCGTACAACGGCCTGGACTGGCTCGGCCCGTCCCTGGTCACCCCGGCGATCATCGGCTCGTACATCTGGATGTGGGCCGGGTTCGCGATGGTACTGATCGCGGCGGGGCTGGCCGGGATGCCGCGCGAACTGCTGGAGGCGGCACGGGTGGACGGGGCCAACGAGTGGCAGGTGTTCCGCAGGGTCACGGTGCCGCTGCTCGCGCCGGTGCTCGCGGTGGTCGCCGTCACCCTGATGATCAATGTGCTGAAGGTCTTCGACCTGGTGTTCATCATCGCGCCCGGCTCCTCGCAGGACGACGCGAACGTGCTCGCGCTGGAGCTGTACCGCAAGGGCTTCTCGGAGGGCCGTCCCGGCGTGGCGAGCGCGATCGCGGTGTTCCTGCTGCTGCTGGTGATCCCGGTGATGTGGTTCAACGTGCGCAGGCTGCGGCGGGAGGTGCGGCGATGAGGGCGTGGCTGACCGCCAGGGTCAACGGCGGTCTGGTGCGGGTGTTCCTGGTCGTCGTCGGCCTGTTCTGGCTGGTGCCGACCGTCGGTCTGCTGGTCTCCTCGCTGCGCTCCCCCGAGGACATGGGCGCGAGCGGCTGGTGGACGGTGTTCGAGGAGCCCTCACGGCTCACGGTGGACAACTACCGCAGGCTCCTGGAGAACGGCGACATCACCGACTCCCTGCTCAACACGGTGGCGATCACCGTGCCGGCGACGGTGCTGGTGGTCGTCGTGGGCGCGCTCGCCGGGTACGCGTTCGCGTGGATGGAGTTCCCGGGCCGGGACTGGTGGTTCCTCGCGGTGGTGGGGCTGCTGGTGGTGCCGGTGCAGGTGGCGCTCATCCCGATCGCCGAACTCTTCGGCGACCTCGGCCTGTTCGGCTCCACGCTGGGCGTGGTGCTGTTCCACGTGGGCTTCGGGCTGCCGTTCGCGGTGTTCCTGCTGCGGAACTTCTTCGCGGAGATCCCGCGCGAACTGCTGGAGGCGGCCCGGCTGGACGGGGCGGGCGAACTGCGGCTGTTCTTCCGGGTGGTGCTGCCGCTGGGCGGCCCGGCCATCGCCAGCCTGGGCATCTTCCAGTTCCTGTGGGTGTGGAACGACATGCTGGTCGCGCTGGTGTTCAGCGACGCGGGCAGCCAGCCGATCACGGTCGCGCTCCAGACGCAGGTCCGGCAGTTCGGCAACAACATCGACGTGCTGGCGCCGGGCGCGTTCCTGTCGATGGTGATCCCGCTGGCCGTGTTCTTCGCGTTCCAGCGGCAGTTCGTGTCGGGGGTGATGGCCGGAGCGGTCAAGTGAGCGGTCGAGTGAGCGGAGAACAACGAGCCGTGGGGCGGGCCGGACACCGGCCCGTCCAGCCGCGTTCACCACAGGTCCCCCGAATGCCGTACGAACCGTAACCAAGTCACTCCATCGGCCGTTCCCGGGCAAGGCCCTGCCCGTGCCGACCCATGGATGTCCCTTGCCCAGGTTCAGTGTCATCGTCCCCGTGTACAAGGTTCAGGCGTATCTGCACGAGTGCCTCGCGTCGGTGCTGGCACAGTCCTTCGACGATCTCGAACTGATCGCGGTCGACGACTGCTCGCCGGACGGCTGCGGCGAGATCATCGACGAGTTCGCCGCCCTGGACCCCCGGGTGACGGCCGTGCGGCTGCCGGAGAACGTGGGGCTCGGCCGGGCGCGCAACGCGGGCATCGACCAGGCGAGCGGCGACTACCTGGTGTTCCTGGACTCCGACGACACCCTCACCCCGGGCGCGCTGCGGGCGATGGCCGACCGGCTGAAGGAGTCCGGCGACCCGGACGTCCTGGTCTACGACTACGCGCGCACCTACTGGGACGGCCGGGCCGAGCGCAACAAGGTGGCCGCGCTGCTGACCGAGCAGGGCCCGGTGCCGTTCCGGCTGGAGGACCGCCCGGGGCTGCTGGGGGTGCTGATGGTGGCCTGGAACAAGGCGGTGCGGCGGCAGTTCGCCGAGCGCGCCGGGCTGCGGTTCCCGCCGGGCTACTACGAGGACACCCCGTGGACGTATCCGGTGCTGATGGCCGCCGGGTCGATCGCCACCCTGGACCGGGTGTGCGTGCACTACCGGCAGCGCCGCCGGGGCAGCATCCTGTCCACCACCAGCCGCCGGCACTTCGATGTCTTCGACCAGTACGACCGGGTGTTCGCGTTCGTCGGGGAGCGGCCCGCGCTGGCCCGCTGGCGGCCGGTGCTGTTCCAGCGCATGGTCGACCACTTCACGACGATCCTCGCCAAGCGGGACCGGCTGCCGCGCGCCGCGCGCGCCGAGTTCCTGCGCCGCGCCCGCGCCCACTACCGGCGCCACCGCGCGCCCGGCGCGCACATCCCGCGCCGGGCCCGGCTGCGGCACGCGCTGGTCCGGCTGGGCCTGCACCGCACCTACCGGGCCCTCCAGACGGGCATGACGCTGCGCCGCCGGGCCCTGAAGCTCGGGGCGAAGCTGCGGCGCGCGCTGCGGGCGGCGCTGCTCCAGGCGCACTACCGGGTCCAGCTCCGGCTGCCGCTGCGCGCCGACCGCGCGGTGTTCTCGGCGTACTGGGGGCGCGGGCACGGCTGCAACCCGGGGGCGCTGGAGGCCGCGTTCCGGGTCTTCGCGCCGCAGGTGCGCACGGCCTGGGTCGCGGACCCCGAGCACCACGACAGCGTGCCGCCGGGCCCGCGGCGGCTGGCCCCCGGCACGGCCGCCTACTGGACGGCGCTGGCCCGCTCCAAGTACCTGGTCAACAACGTCAACTTCGACCGGCGGCTGGTCAAGCGGCGTGGGCAGATCCTGGTGCAGACCCAGCACGGCACGCCCCTGAAGCGGATGGGCCTGGACCTCCAGGAGTACCCGGCGGCCGCCCGCGGCACGGACTTCGCCGAGCTGCTGCGCGGTGTCGACCAGTGGGACTACGTGCTGTCCGCCAACCGTCACACCACCCTGACCTGGGAGCGCGTCTACCCCGGCGCCTACCGGACGCTGGAGTACGGCTATCCGCGCAACGACGTCTTCCAGCGGGCGACCGCCGCCGACGTGGCCCGGCTGCGGGAGTCCCTCGGCATCCCCCGCGACACCGTCGCGATCCTGTACGCGCCGACCCACCGCGACTACCGCCGCACCCAGCGGGCCGCCCTGGACCTGGAGCGGGTGCTGCGCAAGCTGGGCCCGCGGTTCGTGGTGCTGGCGCGCGCCCACTACTGGCAGGGCGCCCCGCTGGTCCGGCCGGTGCCGGGGGTGATCGACGTCAGCGGCCATCCGAGCGTGGAGTCGCTCGCGCTCGCCTCGGACGCGCTGGTCACCGACTACTCGTCGATCATGTTCGACTACGCCAACCTGGACCGCCCGATCGT
>NZ_JAANNX010000009.1:0-209125 GCF_013363615.1 Streptomyces sp. CAI-85
GCGAGGGCTCCGGCTTCCAGTCGGCGATGTACCGGCGGATGGAGTTCCTGCTCGGCGAGAAGTCCGCGTCCATGCTCGTACCGCACCGCGGCGCGCCCCGGGTCCACGCGGAGCTGGAGAAGGCCCTGCACGAGCCCAGCCTCTACGACGAGGTGCTGCGGCTGCTGGCCCGCCGCGGGTCGGAGATCCCGTCGTCCGTCCTGGAGCGGGACGTCTCCCGGCGCTACGAGCCCTCGCCCGAGGTCGAGCGCGCGTGGACGGCCGTCTACTCCGGTGACGCGGACAGCGAGGTCGCCCGTCTCGGCGAGGCGCTGACCGACGTCGCCGAGCTGGTGTGGCGCTGGCGCAACGACCACCTCGTCGCCACGCGGCGTGCGATGGGCGCGAAGACCGGCACGGGCGGCTCCGCCGGGGTGGCCTGGCTGGAGAAGCGCGCGCGGAACAACGTCTTCCCCGAGCTGTGGACGGCGCGGTCCTATGTCTGACACCCCGCCCATCGTCTCTGTCACGTCTGCGTCCGATGCCGCGGACTTCGCCTTCAAGGCGCGCGAGCTGGACGCCGGTGACGCGCTGGCCGCCAAGCGCGCGGAGTTCCTCCTCGACGAGACCGTGTACCTCGACGGCAACTCGCTGGGCGCGCTGCCCGCCGCCGTCCCCGGCCGGATCGAGGACGTCGTCCGCCGCCAGTGGGGCGAGCTGCGCATCCGTTCCTGGACCGAGAGCGGCTGGTGGACGGCGCCCGAGCGGATCGGCGACCGGATCGCCCCGCTGGTGGGCGCCGGGGCCGGGCAGATCGTGGTCGGCGACTCCACGAGCGTCAACGTCTTCAAGGCGCTCGTGGGCGCGGTGCGCCTCGCGGACGCCGGCCGGGACGAGATCCTCGTCGACGCGACGACCTTCCCCACCGACGGGTACATCGCCGAGTCGGCGGCCCGGATGACCGGCCGTACGGTACGTCCGGTGACCCCGGCGGAGGTGCCCGCGGCGCTGTCCGACCGTACGGCGGCCGTGCTGCTCAACCACGTCGACTACCGCACCGGGCGGCTGCACGACCTGCCCGGCCTCACCGCCGCCGCGCACGAGGCGGGCGCCCTCGCCGTCTGGGACCTCTGCCACAGCGCGGGCGCGCTGCCCGTCGGCCTCGACGCGCACGGCGTGGACCTCGCGGTCGGCTGCACCTACAAGTACCTGAACGGCGGCCCGGGTTCACCGGCGTACCTGTATGTGCGCCGCGAGTTGCAGGACCGTTTCGACTCCCCGCTGCCCGGCTGGAACTCGCACGCCGAACCCTTCGGCATGCGGCCCGCCTTCCGGCCCGCCGAGGGCGCCCTGCGCGGCCGGGTCGGCACGCCGGACATCCTGTCGATGCTCGCCCTGGAGGCGGCGCTCGACGTCTGGGACGGGGTCTCCGTCGACACGGTCCGTGCCAAGTCCCTCGCGCTGACGGACTTCTTCCTGGAGTGCGTGGCCGCGTACGTCCCCGAGGGCCGCGTCGAGTCGCTCACCCCGGTACGGCACGAGGAGCGCGGCAGCCAGGTGGCGCTTCGCTGCGCGGACGCACGGGACGTCATGGAGCGGCTGATCGCGCGCGGGGTGGTCGGGGACTTCCGCCACCCGGACGTGCTGCGGTTCGGGTTCACGCCGCTGTACGTCGGTTTCGGGGACGTGGAGCGGGCGGCGCGGACGCTGGCGGCTGTGCTGTAGGCGGTGGAGGGGGAGTTGGGGGAGGGGGAGTTGGGGGGAGGGGGAGACGTTTCTGCCTGGTCGGGTCGACAAATCGGCAGAGCCGTCTCCCCTTCACCGTGCGTGACATCCGCATGTCCGCGCACGTCACGGGCCTGATACCGTCCCGGCCAACGGCCGGATCCGTACCCGGTCCGCCACCCCCGTCCCGTCCAAATCCGTTGAACCGCTGAGAGGTTGGAGCATGCCGGACGACGCCGTCGCTGCCCGGGCCACCGCCGAGGAGGAGTCGGCCTTCTCGCACCCGCCGGTCGGCCCCGACGCCACCGCCCCGTACGGCGACCACCCCGACCAGGTGATCGACTTCTACGCCCCGAAGGCCGAGGCCGGTCCGGGCGGTGCCGCGCCGCTCGTCGTCGTCCTGCACGGCGGGGCCTGGCGCGCGCCGTACGACCGGCGGCACGTCAGCCCGTTCGCGGACTTCCTCGCGCGGCGCGGGTTCGCCGTGGCCAACGTGGAGTACCGGCGCGGCCCGGCCGACGCAGCGCCCGCCGTCGCCGGGCGCTGGCCGGACACCTTCGACGACGTCGCCGCCGCTCTCGACGCGGTTCCGGCGCTGGTGGCGAAGGTCCTGCCCCAGGCCGACGCCCGGCGCGTGGTCGTCACCGGCCACTCGGCGGGCGGCCACCTCGCCCTGTGGGCGGCGGCCCGGCATGTGCTGCCGGCCGGTTCGGCCTGGCGGACCGACGGCCCCGTCCCCCTGCGGGGCGTGGTCGCCCTCGCCCCGATCGCGGACTTCGAGGTCGCGGAGAAACTGGACGTCTGCGGCGGCGCGGCCCGCCAACTCCTGGGCGGCGAGCAGCACTTCGAGGAACGCCGGCCGTACGCCGACCCCGCGCTGCTGCTCCCGACGGGCATCGCCACGACCCTGGTCCAGGGACGCACCGACCTGGTCGTACCGCAGGCGGTCGCCGAGGCGTACGCGGACGCGGCGGCGAAGGCGGGCGAGGTGGTCGGCCTGACCCTCCTGGAGGACGTCGGCCACTTCCCGCTGATCGACCCGGCGGCGGACGCGTGTGCGGTGGTGGCGGAGGAGATCGCGCAGTTGGCTTGGTGAGGGCGGCGGCAGGGGCCCGCGGACCCGGCCGAAGGGCGGGGGTCTGCGGGCTGTCCGTCGATGGTGTTCAGCGGCGGCTGTGCCGCCACGATTCCCAGAGCGGGCCGACGCCCACGGAAAGCAGTCCCACGCCGGCTGCGACCAACACGGAGCGGATGGTGACTGTCTGCTCGAAGGCGAACTGAACGGCGAGCAGGACCGCAACAACACTGATGAACGTGACGACTGCGTTTCGAGCCGTGCTCACGGGGTCTCCTTGCGTTTGGCTCGTCGGCGTCAGCATGCGACATTCTTCCACTCGGGCCATCCGATCACGACGCCGATCGGGGCGTAGGGGAGCCGGATCTGGACACAGCGGTTCTGGCTCGCGGCGCTCTTGAAGGTCTTCCGCACACTCTGGGCGCCGGCGCCCAGCGTCCCTCGGCAGATGGTGCGCACGGGCATGTTCCTGACCCGCTCCGGGACCTTCTGGCATGCTGCGACGACTGCGGACGCGGCGTCACTGTACGGAGCCACGGATGCCGTTTCCGAGCGGTTGAACTTCACATAGATGCCGCGGCCGAAGGAGACACTGGGGTCGGCGACCACAGGGAAGACGGTGTCGGCGGTGGTGTGGATCCGCTGGACCAGCGAGTTGCCGTCCAGTCGGTAGTCGGTGGGTACGTCCTTTCCGGCGGCGTCCTTCGCCCACGGTGCGGCGATGGCGCCGATGGCGACACTCGAGTCGGCATCGATCCGCTCGATGATCTCGTAACCGCCGTCGGCGGCCGGAACCAGTTCGGTTCCGGCCGGCAGGTTCAGGTCGAAGCGCTGGCTGGTGGAGGCGCCGGCATCCTTGAGGGTCACCAGGCTGCGGACGGCTCCGTTCACAGTGGGCTGGACCGCGAGGTCGGTGGACGGTGCGGCATCCGGGTACACGACGGTGCCGGCGCCGCTTTCGATGCCGGCGACGCTCCGGGTCGTCGGAAGCCCCACACCGAACGTGGTCCCGTCCGGCGCGGTCGCCTCGACCGTGCCGTCGGAGGCTGCCGGAACGGCGATCACGACGCGGCCGTCCGGCGTATTCGTGACGGTTCTGCCCGCCTCGTGCTCACGGCCGGCGACGGGTGCCGCCAGGTCGTGGGTACCGGTGATGCGTTCGACGATCGCAGCGGCCTGCACGGAGTCCGTGCTGTCTGCGGTGGCCGTCGTTGTCGTGCCCAGCACCAGCCATCCGCTTGCCGCAAGGGCAAGGCAACTCGTGGCTATTCGCTGATGTTTTTTCATAAAGGCCCCGATTTTGGACAGTTCGAAGACGCCGGGGCCGTCGGTATCCGCTTCCCGCGCGGGCTCGGGCTCCTGGCGTCCGGCCGTCACGTCTCCTGGTCAGAGAGAACGCACGGCTCTATTGATCATGGTCGATGTGATCAGATGCGTGCTGCGGTCGCTATGACGGAAGCCATAGTTCCGCCCGGACTTTCAGAAACCGGCCCACATCGCCCTGAGCCCTCGTCGCCGTCAGCCCCGTAGTACTTGAGGTGGACGCCGTGGAACCCCTCTCACTGGTGACGACCGCGGTACCCTCCTCCGCCTACCGTTTTCACCGTGACCGAGACGACGCAGACGCACATGACGCGACAGGACGACCCGTACGGCGCCTATCAGCCGAGGAGCCCGGAGAGCCGGGCGGCCATGGACGCCCTGCGCGGTATGCGACAGGACCTCTTCCTCGACGCCTTCGCCTACCGCCCGCTGCCCCGCAGGGAGCCCAAGGGCCCGGTCAGCGGCCGGCTCAAGGGCCGTAAGCGGGAGTACGCGACCTGGTCGCGGCACGCGCTGGTGGTGGCGGGCGCGCTGCTGACGATGATGGTCGCCTGGGGGGACGGCGGGGGCACCGGCTTCTCCACCATCATCGGTCTGGTCGCGGTGGCGCCGGTGCTGCTGACGCTGGTGCGGCCGGTGGGCGCGTTCTGGCTGTCGCTGGTGTCGACCGTGGTCGTCGCCGCCGTCGGCAGCTCGTACGGCGACTACCCCTGGCCGCCGCCGAGCTTCGTCTCGCATCTGCTGGTGCTCACGGTCGTCGCGATACGCACCCGGCCGCGCACGGCGGCCTGGATGTGGGTGCTGACCGCGTTCTACGGCTTCGTCGCCGAGACGGCGTTCAACAGCTACTACGGGTCGAACGCCGCGCCGATGCTGGTGCTCTCCGCGATCCTCCTGCTGGCGGTCACCGTGTGGCACATCCGGCGGCAGGCCGAGGAGGACGTGTCGGCCCAGCAGACGGTGACCGCGGTGGAGCGTTCGCGGCGGACGCTGCTGGAGGAGCGCACCACCATCGCCCGTGAGCTGCACGACGTGGTCGCGCACCACATGTCGGTGGTCGCCATCCAGGCCGAGGCCGCCCCCTACCGGGTGGAGAACCCGCCGGAGGAGCTGGAGCGGGCGTTCGCCATCATCCGGGAGAACGCGGTGGCGGCCCTCACCGAACTGCGCCGGGTCCTGGGCGTGGTCCGCGCCGAGGACTACGAGGCGCCGGACACCCCGCAGCCCACCCTGGCCGACCTGGAGGGCCTGCTCTCCAACGTCCGGGAGACGGGCCTGGCCGTGGAGAAGACGGTCACCGGGGCGGTCCGTGAGCTTCCCCAGGGTGTGGAGCTGTCGGCGTACCGGATCGTGCAGGAGGCCCTCAGCAACAGCCTGCGGCACGCGCCCGGAGCGGGGGCCCGGGTCGAGATCGGCTATGTGCTGGGCGGGCTGGGGCTGCGGATAGTCAACGATCCGCCGCCCAACCCGTCCCTGGTCAAGCCGTCGCCCGGCGCGGGGCACGGCATCACGGGGATGCGCGAGCGGGTCACCATGCTGAACGGCGAGATGACGGCGGAACCGACCCCGGCGGGCGGTTACGAGGTGACGGTGTTCCTGCCGGTTCCTCCCGTGAGCGAGGGTGGGGCATGACGATCCGGGTACTGATCGCGGACGACCAGATGATGGTGCGCGAGGGCTTCTCCGTCCTGCTGAACGCGATGCCGGACATCGAGGTCGTCGGCGAGGCGGTCAACGGCCGTGAGGCGGTGGAGCGGGTCCGGGAACTCTCCCCGGACGTGGTCCTGATGGACATCCGGATGCCGGAGCTGAACGGCATCGAGGCGACCCGGGAGATCGTGGCGGCGGACGGCGCGGCGAAGGTCCTGGTGCTGACCACCTTCGACCTCGACGAGTACGTCTACCAGGCGCTGCGGGCGGGCGCCTCCGGCTTCCTCCTCAAGGACGCCTCGGCCCGCCAACTGGCGGACGGAGTAAGGGTGGTGGCGTCCGGCGAGGCCCTCCTCGCGCCCTCCGTCACCCGGCGTCTGATCACCGAGTTCTCCAAGCTCGCGGAGGTCCCCCGGCTCGCCCCCGCCCAGGCGTCCTACGGCGACCTCACCGAACGCGAGACGGAGGTGCTGGTCCTGATCGCCCACGGCCTGTCGAACGTCGAGATCGCGGGCCGGCTGGTCGTCGCGGAGTCCACCATCAAGACCCACGTCAGCCGGATCCTGGTGAAACTGGGCCTGCGCGACCGCACCCAGGCAGCCGTCTTCGCCTACGAGGCCCGCCTGGTGACCCCGGGCTAGGTCGTGTCCGTCCCCCCGCCGGAGCCCGAGTGGTCCGGGGGCCTGCCCAGGTCGGGGGCGTTCCGGGCGTAGTCGTCGCCGTACAGCGCGCCCATCGCCCAGTGCCACGCCGAGTCGTGGAAGACGAGTCCGCGGCAGGTGGCGCCGGGGGGTTCGTACGGGTACCACTCCAGTGCCGCCGCCCGGGACTCGGACGGGGACATCCCGCCGTACCGGCCCATGATCCAGGCGTAGTCCCGGCGCTCGGCCTCCAACAGGGCCAGATACTCGCCCTCGTCCCACTCCCACCCCGTCATACGGACAGTGTGACAACGGGCGGTGCGGCGGGCGGGACCACCCTGGTCAGCGGGCCGTCGAGCGGCTAGCGTCCGGGCATGGCAGCAGTCGACGAGCTTCGTTTCGATCCCTGGGACCCGGCGTTCGTGGCCGACCCGTATCCGGCCTACGCCGAGCTGCGGGAGCGCGGGCGGGTGATCCGGTACGGGCCGACGGACCAGTGGCTGGTGCCGCATCACGCGGACGTGTCGGCGCTGCTGCGGGACCGGCGGCTGGGCCGGACCTATCAGCACCGGTTCACGCACGAGGACTTCGGACGGACCGCGCCGCCCGCCGAGCACGAGCCGTTCCACACGCTGAACGACCACGGGATGCTCGACCTGGAGCCCCCGGACCACACCCGGATCCGGCGGCTGGTGTCGAAGGCGTTCACGCCCCGTACGGTCGAGCGGCTCAAGCCGTATGTGGCCGGGCTCGCCGGGGACCTGGTCGACCGGCTGGTGGAGGCGGGCGGCGGCGATCTGCTCGCCGACGTCGCCGAGCCGCTGCCGGTCGCGGTGATCGCCGAGATGCTGGGCATCCCGGAGTCGGACCGGGCACCCCTGCGGCCCTGGTCGGCGGACATCTGCGGGATGTACGAGCTGAACCCCTCGGAGGAGACGGCGGCGCGGGCGGTGCGGGCGTCGGTCGAGTTCTCGGACTATCTGCGCGAGCTGATCGCGGCCCGCCGCAAGGAGCCGGGCGACGATCTGATGTCGGGCCTGATCGAGGCGCACGACGAGGGCGACCGGCTCACCGAGCAGGAGCTGATCTCCACGGCCGTGCTGCTGCTGAACGCGGGGCACGAGGCGACGGTCAACGCCACCGTCAACGGCTGGTGGGCGCTCTTCCGCAACCCCGACCAGCTCGCCGCCCTGCGCGCCGACCACACGCTGGTCCCCTCCGCCGTGGAGGAGCTGATGCGCTACGACACCCCGCTCCAGCTCTTCGAGCGCTGGGTGCTGGACGACATCGAGATCGACGGCACGACGATCCCGAGGGGCGCGGAGATCGCGATGCTCTTCGGGTCGGCCAACCACGACCCGGCCGTCTTCGACCGTCCCGAGCGGCTGGACCTCACCCGCGCCGACAACCCGCACATCTCCTTCAGCGCCGGTATCCACTACTGCATCGGCGCCCCGCTGGCCCGGATCGAGCTGGCCGCCTCGATGACGGCCCTCCTGGAGCGCGCCCCGGCCCTCGCCCTCGCCTCCGAACCCCTCCGCAAGCCGAACTTCGTGATCCGGGGACTGGAGGGCCTCGACGTCACCGTGTGAGCCAGGAAAGACCGTGTGAGCCAGGAAAAGAGCGAGGGCGGGCCTCAGGTCGTCATGTCCCGCCTCCGCAGGCCCGCCAGTCCGCCCGCCACCAGCAGCACCGCGAGCCCCGTCAGGACCAGCACCGGCGGCCATTCCATCGTCCCGCCGGGCAGTTTGGGCAGATGGCCGAAGGGTGACAGGTCCAGCACCGCCTGCGGGGCGTCCAGGGCCGGGCCGACCCAGCCGATCAGCAGGACCGCGCCCGCCACGCCCCACGCGGCGGGCGCGAGCCGCGGGACGGCCCCGTAGAGCAGGACCGTGACTCCGCCGATCACCCACACCGCGGGGAGCTGCACCAGACAGGCGCCCAGGACCGGGCCCGCCCGGTCGCCGAGGTCCCCGACCAGGCCGAGGCCGGTCAGGAAGCCGAGGCCGGCGAGCAGCATGATCAGGGCCGCGCCGCCGAAGGCGATCAGCAGATGGCCGGCGGCCCAGCGCAGCCGTCCGACCGCGTTCGCCAGCACCGGTTCGGCCCGCCCCGAGGTCTCCTCGCCGTGCAGCCGCAGCACCGAGCCCACGATGTAGAGCGCGGCGACGAGACCGAGCATGCCGATCATCGAGGCGAGGAAGGTGTCCGTGAGCCCCGCCTTCCCGCCCATCCGCTCGAAGATCTCGCGGGCCTTGTCGTTGTCGCGGACCAGGTCGGCGGCGCCGTCCGTGAGTCCGCCGTAGACCACGCCGGCCAGCAGGAAGCCGACGCTCCAGCCGGTCACCGCGCCCCGCTGGAGCCGCCAGGCGAGGGCGCCCGCCGAGCCCAGCCGGCCGGACGCCGGGCCCGGCCGGGTCGGCAGGAAGCTCATGCCGACGTCCCGGCGTCCGGCCAGCACATAGGCGACGGCGGCCTGGAGGGCGATGACGGCGGCGAACAGGCCCAGCACCCACCAGCGTTCGCCGGCGTAGGGCCGCAGGTTCTCCAGCCAGCCGAGCGGGGACAGCCAGGTCAGCGGCGAGGAGCCGTCCGCCCGCGCCGAGTCGCCCGCCGCGCGCAGCACGAACGCCGCGCCGAGCACCGCCGCCGTCAGCCCCCGGGCGAGCCGCGCGCTCTCGGTGAGCTGCGCGGCGATCGCGGCGGTCGTCGCGAACAGCACCCCCACCCCGGCGAGCCCCAGCCCGAACGCCGCCGCCCCCGCCGCACCCCGGCCGGCCAGACCCGCCGTCACCAGCAGCGCGAGCACGCCGTTCGCGACACCGGCCGCGAGCAGCGCCGCCGTCAACGAGGCCCTACGGCCGACCACACCGGAGGCGATCAGCTCCGCCCGGCCGCTCTCCTCCTCGTCCCGGGTGTGCCGTACGACGACCAGCAGGCCGGTCACGGCGGCCAGCGCGCCCGCGTACACCCCGACCCGCCAGGCGGTGAGCGCGCCCACGGAGTCGCCGAAGACCGGTCCGATCAGCGCGCGCAGGGAGGCGTTGGTGTCCATCTGGCGCAGCAGGTCCGCGCGGTCGGCGGGGCTGTCGTAGAGGCTCTCCAGGGTGCCCGGCATGGAGAGGACCATCAGGGCGTTGACCGCCACCCAGACCGGGATCATCAGCCGGTCGCGGCGGAGCGCGAAGCGCAGCAGGGTGCCGGTGCCGGTGAGCGCGGTCATCGGGCCGTCACCTCGTCGTCCCGGTAGTGGCGCAGGAAGAGTTCCTCCAGCGTCGGCGGGGTCGAGGTCAGCGACCGCACGCCGGAGGCGGTCAACGACCGCAGTACGGCGTCCAGTCGGTCGGTGTCGACCTGCAACCGCACCCGCTTTCCCTGGACGTCGAGGTCGTGCACCCCGGGCAGGTCGGTCAACCCGTTGGGTTCATGGGCGAGTTCGGCGGTCACGCTGGTCCGGGTGAGATGGCGCAGGTCGGCCAGGGAGCCCGTCTCGACGGTGCGGCCGTTGCGGATGATGCTGACCCGGTCGCACAACTCCTCGACCTCGCTGAGGATGTGGGAGGAGAGCAGCACCGTGCGCCCCTTCGCCCGCTCCTCCTCGACGCACGTCCGGAAGACCTCCTCCATCAACGGGTCGAGGCCCGAGGTCGGTTCGTCCAGGACGATCAGGTCGACGTCCGAGGCGAACGCGGCGACCAGCGCGACCTTCTGCCGGTTGCCCTTGGAGTAGGCGCGGCCCTTCTTCGTCGGGTCCAGCTCGAAGCGGGCGGTCAGTTCGGCGCGGCGGGCCGGGTCCAGGCCCCCGTGCAGCCTGCCGTACAGGTCGATGACCTCACCGCCGGAGAGGTTGCGCCACAGGGTGACGTCGCCGGGCACGTAGGCGATACGGCGGTGCAGGTCGACCGCGTCGGCCCAGGGGTCGCGGCCGAGGACCCGGGCGGTGCCGGCGTCGGCCCGCAGCAGGCCGAGCAGCACCCGGATGGCGGTGGACTTGCCGGCGCCGTTGGGTCCCAGGAAGCCGTGCACCTCACCGGCGGCGACCTCCAGGTCGAGGCCGTCGAGGGCGTGGGTGCGGCCGAAGGACTTGTGCAGTCCGGAGACGGTGATGGCCTTCGTCATGCTCCGAACGTACGCTTCTTTCAGAAAATTGTGAAGTTAAGGAAGTGCGTGAATCGAAGTTAGGATGAGGCGTATGAGCGAGAGCGGGCGGGACACGGAGGCGGTGTCGAGGTTCGTCGAGGGCTTCGCGGCCCAGCTCGTCGAGGCCGGGATGCAGCGGATGCCCGCCCGGGTGTTCGCCGCGCTGCTCTCCTCCGACGAGGGCGTGCTCAGCTCCGCCGAACTCGGCGAACAGTTGCGGATCAGCCCCGCGGCCGTCTCGGGCGCGGTGCGCTACCTCGCCCAGACCCACATGGTCTCCCGCGAGCGGGAACCCGGCTCCCGCCGTGAGCGCTACCGGGTGCGCGGCGACCAGTGGTACGAGGCCCTGACCAACCGTGAGGCGGTCATCAAGCGCTGGGAGGCCGCCCTGCGCGAGGGCGTGACCAGCCTCGGCCCCGAGACCCCCGCGGGCCGCCGGATGGCCGAGACGCTCGCCTTCTTCGAGTTCGTCGAGGGCGAGGTCGCGGCCATGATGGAACGCTGGCGCACCCACCGCGAGCAGCTCTTCGGCGAGGGCCAGGACGAGCCTGAGGGCCAGGACACGCCCTGAGGGCCAGGACGCGCCCTGAGGGCCAGGACGCGCCCTGAGGGCCAAGACGCGCCCTGAGAGCCAGGACGAGCCTTGAGGGCCAGGGGCTCACCGCCCCGGCAGCATCAGCCCCAGCGCCCCCTCCCGGACCGTCCACGTCCGTCGTCGTACCGGACCCGCCACCGACGCGTCCGCGTGGTAGCGGAAGTCCGCCCCGGAGACCGTCACGATGCGGCCCCTGGCCTCGATCGGGGCCGCGTCCGCGCCCAGCGACAGCGGCCGGACGATCACCTCCGCCGTGCCCGAGGCGCCCGGTGTCACCGAGACGGCCTCCACCGGCTGGTCCAGGTCGACCAGCGTCTCGCCGTCCACCTCGACCCGCAGCCGGGCGGGGCCGGGCGACGGCGGGGCCGCGGCGAGCCGCGACGGCCGGGCGGTCCGGGGGTGCGCGAGGGTGCGGACCAGGGAGTGCAGCCAGGGCCGCCCGTGCGGCCCGCCGCCGGAGAACGGGGAGCCGGAGGACGGGGAACCGGAGGACGCGGCGCCGGAGGAACCGGCGCCGGACGGATCCGCCACCGAGGCATCCGCCGGCAGCGGCGGGATCCGCAGCGCGCCGAGGACCACCCCGTCGCTGTCGTCCACCAGCACGTCGAGACGCCGCTCGGTGCCGTCCAGGACGGCCCGGGCCGCCGCCACCGCGCCCGTGGGCACCCCCAGCGCGTGCGCCACGCCCAGCACCGGGCCCACCGGCACCACCGACAGCACGCATCCGGCCAGTTCCCGCCGCCGGTGCAGCAGGGCGACCGTCCGCACCAGCGCACGGTCGTCACCGATCAGTACCGGCCGCCGCGAGCCCCGCCGCTGGAGCATCCGGGCGAACTCCTCGGGGCTCTCCGGCAGACACACCTTCGTACTCGCCGCACCCGCGCCGAGCACGTCTTTCGCGATCCGTACGGACTCCCCGTCCGTGCTCCGGGCGACCGGATCGATGATCACCAGTAGCTGGTCCGGCGTCGCGAAAGTCGCCACCTCGGTCCTGCCTCGCTTCCTCGGGTAGCATCTTTGTGCAAGAGCCCCTTGCGCTATTGCGCCAGGGGCTTCGTCTATTCCGGGGCATCCGGGTCCGACGGTGTGCGGCCGGCGACGGTCGCGGTGCGGCCAACGACGGTCGCCGAACTGCGGCCAACGACGGTCGCGGTGCACGCGGTGGTGTGAAAAGCCTCCGCGTACGCCCCTGACCTTGGACATGCCCCACCCGGAAGGGGTGTACGCGCGTGCCCGCACTTGTGCTGCTCGGTGCTCAGTGGGGTGACGAAGGCAAGGGAAAGGCCACCGATCTGCTCGGTGGCTCGGTGGACTACGTAGTGCGCTACCAGGGCGGCAACAACGCCGGCCACACGGTCGTCGTCGGTGACCAGAAGTACGCACTCCACCTCCTCCCTTCCGGGATCCTCTCCCCCGGCTGTACGCCGGTCATCGGAAACGGCGTCGTCGTCGACCCGTCGGTCCTGCTCTCCGAGCTGAGCGGTCTGAACGAGCGCGGAGTCGACACGTCGAAGCTGCTCATCAGCGGCAACGCGCACATCATCACGCCCTACAACGTCACTGTCGACAAGGTGACGGAACGCTTCCTCGGAAAGCGCAAGATCGGCACCACCGGCCGCGGCATCGGCCCGACCTACGCCGACAAGATCAACCGCGTCGGCATCCGGGTCCAGGACCTCTACGACGAGTCGATCCTGACCCAGAAGGTCGAGGCCGCGCTCGACGGCAAGAACCAGCTCCTGACCAAGCTGTACAACCGGCGCGCGATCGCCGTCGACCAGGTCGTCGAGGAACTGCTCGGTTACGCGGAGAAGCTCGCTCCGTACGTCACCGACACGGTCCTGGTCCTCAACCAGGCGCTGGACGACGACAAGGTCGTCCTCTTCGAGGGCGGTCAGGGCACGCTCCTCGACATCGACCACGGCACGTACCCCTTCGTCACCTCCTCGAACCCGACCGCGGGCGGCGCCTGCACGGGCGCGGGCGTGGGCCCGACGAAGATCAGCCGGGTCATCGGCATCCTGAAGGCGTACACGACCCGTGTCGGCTCGGGCCCGTTCCCGACCGAGCTGTTCGACGAGGACGGCGAGGCGCTGCGCCGCATCGGCGGCGAGCGGGGCGTCACCACCGGCCGGGACCGGCGCTGCGGCTGGTTCGACGCGGTCATCGCCCGCTACGCGACCCGGGTGAACGGCCTGACGGACTTCTTCCTCACCAAGCTCGACGTCCTCACCGGCTGGGAGCAGATCCCGGTCTGCGTGGCGTACGAGATCGACGGCAGGCGCGTCGAGGAACTCCCGTACTCGCAGTCCGACTTCCACCACGCGAAGCCGGTCTACGAGACCCTGCCGGGCTGGTCCGAGGACATCACGAAGGCGAAGTCGTTCTCCGACCTGCCGAAGAACGCGCAGAACTACGTCAAGGCACTGGAGGAGATGTCCGGCGCCCCGATCTCCGCGATCGGCGTGGGCCCGGGCCGGGACGAGACGATCGAGATCAACTCGTTCCTGTAGGGGGCCTGTAGGGGTGTGGCTGAGCCCGGCGGCGGTCCACGTCGCCGGGCTCAGCCATGAGTCGGGATCCCGCGTGCGGGCGGCACGAACGCACCGTGCCGTCCACACGAGCCGCAGTCGACTCTTGCCCTTCGTACGTCCGGAGACCGCGCGGTACCGTCGACGGCACAGCGAACGTCCACCGACCGGGAGCACACCGTGACCGCCCTGCCCGCGGACCCTCAGGCCGACGAGCCGCTCATTCCCATGCCCGCGCTCACCCCTGGCGCCCTGCGCACCGCTGTCGAGAGCCTGACTCCGAGCCGGATGCCGGCCTTTGTGAGTGATCTTGTCGATGCGACCACCAGCGCCCAGCAGCTTCAGTCGTTCGCACCGCTGCGCACGTTCGTCCACACCTGGGGTGTCTTCGTGGCGATCCAGCGGCGTCCCGCGCGCGCTGCCCGCCTGCGTCACCTGGAGGAGGTGGTCAGTGCCGGGCTGGAGGACCCGGCCGACGCCATCGCCGAGATCAGGAAGATCCATGCGGACGCCCGGGCCGAGGCCGGCCTGTGACCGACTGGAAGTGGGACTACAACCCGAGCGAGGAATACCTGACCGACGGCCTGCCCGTCGGTGTGATCGCCGAAGTGGAGCGGATCGCCATCGAACTGGCCGCGCTCGGCCGTGATGCCGAGACGGCTGGAAGCAGGCCCGAGGACAAGCCCGGAGGACTGCGGAACTTTCCCCTCTTCGGCGGACGTGGCTTCATCCAGTTCCTCGCGGTTCCCCGGCACGAGTGTGTGTACGTCTGCAACATCGTCTGGAACGGGTGAAGGAGATCAGGCCGGCCTCCACGAGCCCCGGCGCTGATCGAGAACGGTGTGGACGGGGGGCCTCTGCCCGGCGACCCGCGCCCGGCTTCCGCGTCCCCGGCGCAGGACAATCGAAAGATGAGCGTCCACCGGAACGCCCGATGCCGCGGTCCGTACGGCGGTGACGGTGACCAGGCCGACGGCACCGGCTGTGACGACCCCGCCGTCTTCGAGGTCGCGCGGTACCGGCTGCCCGCGTTGCGGGTCTGCGCGGTGCATCTGGGGCCCTGTCTGCTGCTGGCGGGCGGGGTGCTGTGGCCGCCGGAGATCCGGCTGATCGGCCGACCCTGACCCGCCCGTGCAACTGTTCGACACCTGGTGATCGTCTGTCCCCCCGACGGAAGGGGGCGCGGCGATGATCGTGACACGGCTCAAGGGGCTGGCGCTGCTCGCGCTGTCCGTGCTCGCCGCGCTGGGCTGCTGGGCGGCCTTCACCACCTGGCTGGTGTCGGACCGTGTCAGCTACCGGGCCTATGAGACGGCCCCGACCTGCCCCGACGGCGCGCCCGAGCGGCGCTACGAGGACTGTCTGCGGACGGTGACGTTCACCGTCGACGCCACGAAGGTCGACCGGGGGAAGCGGGGCGGACTCCGCGCGACCCTGTCCGGCACCCCCTACTGGGACGGTGTCGTGCTCTTCGGTGATCCCGGCCCGGTGCTGGAGGAGCTGCGGCCCGGGGACCGGATCACCGGCACGGTCTGGCGCGGCGAGGTCGTGTCGATCGCCGAGAGCGACGCCCGTGGCGTCCGCCAGCGCACCTCCGACGCCCCGCGCGACGAACCCCAGATGCCGGCCGCACTCGGTACCGGCCTCGGCCTGCTGGCCGCCCTGACGCTGGTGTTCGGCGGCGCGCGGCTGCCGGGACCGGGCCCGCACGCGTGGTTCGCCTGGCGGCCGTACGGCAAGCGGCTGCTGATCCTGACGGTGAGCGTGTCCGTCGCCCTGGGGCTCGTCGGTGTGTGGACCGGTCTGGTCTGGTGGCTGGTGCCGGCCGTCGAGGTGACGCTCGTCGCCCTCGGAGCCGTGCTGATCTACGGCTGGGACCGGCCGGAGGGAGATATGCGGCAAACCGGAATAACCTGAATCTGCCGCAATCTCCCGGAGAAGGTGAGTGCGATGCGCGTACTGCTCAAGGCGAGCATGGACACGGAGAAGGCGAACGAGGCGATCCGCAACGGCACCCTGGGCAAGCTGATGCAGGAGACGATGGAGCAGATCAAGCCCGAGGCCGCCTACTTCACCACCGACCACGGCCGGCGCACCGCCTTCATCGTCTTCGACCTGGAGGACCCCTCCAAGCTGCCGGTGATCAGTGAGCCGTTCTTCCTCAACCTCAACGCCGAGCTGACCTACAGCCCGGTGATGGACATGGCGGACGTGCAGAAGGGGCTCTCGGAGCTGGGGCGTTGAGTCGCACGGCCGGCCTCTAGCTGAACACGATCATCGATCCCTGGGCCAGGCTCCGGGTCGCCGCCGCGTGCAGTCCGAGCCAGACGTGCCGCTCGCGCGCGAAGGGGCTCGGGTCGTAGGGCGCCGGGACGGCGGGCTCCTCCAACTCCGTGGGCGCGGACGGCGCCTGCGGTGCGGAGGGCGGGTTCGCCGGATCGATCCCGATGGCCGGGGCGACGAACTCCAGCTCCCGCAGCAGGGCCTGCGCGGAGCCCAACGGGCCGCCGCCGGCGAGCAGTTCGTCGTTGGCCAGCGGCTGCGGGAAGTCCACCGGGACATACGCGCCCGCGTGGTCGTAGTGCCAGACCAGATGCGACTGCTGGGCCGTCGACTCGAACATCTCCAGGAGCTGTTCGTAGTCGCCGCCCAGCTCGTCCACGGGGGTCACCGGCAGTCCGCAGACCTGGAGCAGATAGACGCGGCGCAGGAAGTGCAGGGCGTCGTAGTCGAAGCCGGCCACCGGGGCGACCTCGCCGGACAGGCCCGGCATGTACTGGAACACCGGCACCGGGGGGAGCCCCGAGGCGGCCAGCACGTCGTTGTACTGCGCGAGTTCGTCGGCGAAGGGGTTGTCGGGGGTGTGGCACAACACGTCGACGAGCGGTACCAGCCACAGGTCACAGGCCAAAGAGAGCTCCTCACTCAGCGGGTCGGCGGCAGCGGGCCGGTGTCACCCGGTGTACCCCATGGTGCGTCGGACAGTCATCGGACGGTCAGGGAAGAGTAGTCGGTACGGCCCCTCTCAGCTCCGGTCGTGCAGGTCCCATACCCACACTCCGCCCACCCGCCCCCCGCGGCGGCCCACGAGCTCGTCGACCGTCTCGCGCAGCGCGTCCGCGTGCGGCTGCGGCCCGAGCACCAGCACCCCGGCCCGCCAGTACGCCAGGTCCGCCCGCGCCGCGGCCCGCGCGGCGTCGTCGATCACCGGGACGACGCCGGTCTGCCGGACGTCGTGCAGCAGACCGGCCGTGAACCGCATCGGGACGCCGTAGACACCGCTGCGGTCGCCGTCGCCGTAGGGGCCGTTGAAGTAGCCGCCGGGCATCCGGAAGCCCAGGCCGGTGGCGGTCTGCCAGTGCAGGGCCTCGGCGTCGGCGGGTTCGGCGAGCGGCACCGGGACCAGGGTCTCGCCGGCGCGGACGTACGACCGCCAGGTCCCGTCGGTGAAGAAGGCGGGCACCTCGGCGCGCGGCTCGGACCGCAGCGGGGCCGGGACGAGCGGGAGCAGCGCCAGGCAGACGACGGCGAGCCCGGCGTACCGGGTGCCGGGCCGCCGGACCTTCGGGAGCCGGTCGACGGCCAGGGCGAGCAGCATGCCGAGCGGCGGGGCGCAGACCAGCGCGACCCGGCTCTCGATGACCGACTCGAACAGCGGCCGGTCCGCCAGGAGTGCCCACGGTCCGGGGACCGTGACCTGCGTGAACGGGACGTGGACGGAGGAGCCCAGCGAGAGCACGGCGGCGGCCAGCGCGGTGAGGGCCAGCGCGACGACGACCGGTCGCCGCCGCAGCCGTACGGTGATCGCGAGGGCGAGCAGGGCCAGGGGCCAGCCGTAGAAGGCGTTCTGCTCGGTCGGGTTGAGGGAGAGGGCGTCGGCGCGGGCCGCGTCGCCCGCGAGCAGGGAGCGCTCGGCGAACGTGAGCAGCGCGCGCACGGTGTTGGCGGTGCCGGGGCCGTGCTCGATCCCGGTGTAGCTCTGCGGTCCCGAGAACTGCCAGGCCAGCGGGTAGACGACGAGCGGCAGACAGACGGCGGCGGCGACCGCGAGGCCGCGCAGCAGGGGGCGTACGGCGGTGCGCGCCAGGTCCGGGCGTACGGCGGCGTGGGCGAGGGCGAACAGCAGCATGCCCAGCGCGGCGAGCAGCAGGGCCTCCTCGCCCAGGAAGAGCTGGTAGGCCGTCATCAGGCCGAGGACGACCGCGTCCCGGGTCCGCGCCCCGTCGGCGCCGGCCAGGCGCAGGGCGCGTTCGACGATCGGCGGGATCATGAACAGGACGACGAAGTTGGGGTGCGCGTTGGCGTGACTGACCAGCGGGGGCGCGAACGCGGCGAGCGCGGCGCCCACGAAGGCGGCCGAGCGCCGCTCCACGAGTCGGCGCAGGATCAGCCGGTACCAGGCGACGGCGGTGGCGGCCAGGCCCAGCACCATCACCAGGCTGAGCGTGACGGCCGGGCCGAGGAGCAGGGTGACGGGCGTGAGGGGGACCGAGAGACCCGGCATGGTGGTGTTGGCCATCAGGTTCACCCCGTCGGGGAAGCCCTGGAGGCCGGTGAAGAGCGGGTTGCGCAGGTGCGCCACGTTGTCGGCGGTCACCGCGAAGAACCACTCCCACTGGTTCTGGTCCTGGAGGGAGTCGGTGAGATAGCGGTGGGCCGGGTCGAACACGCGCCCGGAGTACAGCGCGACGGACAGGACCAGGAAGAGGACGGCGGCCAGGGCGTCCGCGGGCCGTACGGAGTGCAGCCGCAGCCGTACCAGGTCGCGCAGGAACCGCGGGTAGTCCAGCGGGCGGACCTTGGAGCCGGGCCGGTGCGACCAGTGCACCGGGACCTCCGCGACCGGCCATCCGGCCCGCCGGAAGTGGCGCAGCACCTCCACGTCCACGGCCCAGCCGTCCAGCCGGGAGGCGGCGAACGCGGCGCGGGCCTTGTCGCCGTCGAACAGCTTGAAGCCGCACTGGGTGTCGCGGATGCCGCGCAGGGTGGTCCCGCGTATGAGGAAGTTCCCTGCCGTGCCGAGGAGTTCACGGATCCGGCGCTGGCGCGCGCCGAGCGTGGCGCCCGGCACCGCACGGGAGCCGATCGCCGCCGCGTGCCCCTCGGACAGCGCCCGCTCCAGATGCGCCAACTCCTCGACGGGCGCGGCGAGATCGGCGTCCATGACGAGGACCCGGCGGCCCCGGCTCGCGGCGATCCCGAGCCGCAGGGCGTGCCCCTTGCCCCGGTTCACCGGGTCGCCGACGAGCCGGACTTGGGGGTCGCGTCGGCCGGTGACCACCTCGCGGGTGCCGTCGGTGGAGCCGTCGTCGGCGACCACGATCTCCCAACTCCCGCCGGACTCCCCGAGATACCGGGTGACCGCGTCGAGCGTGGGCCCGATCCGCCGCTCCTCGTCATAGGCGGGGACGACGACGGAGAGGTCGGGGACGCCGGTGTCGGAGAGGTCCGGGACGCCGGTGCCGGAGGGGGCCGGTGGGGGGTCGGCCGGTGCGGTGTGGACCGGTGGAGGCTCGGCCGGTGCGGTGTGGGCCGGTTCGGGGCCGGGGAGGTCGCTCGCCCGCTGTTCCAGCGCGCCCTCCGCGCTCATCCGGCCGCCAGGCGCTCGATCAGCGCGACGGAGTCGGCGTTGTACGCGGCGAGCATCGCGCGGGCGGTGCCGGTGTCCTGGCGGTACAGGGCGTCCACGAGGTCGGTGTGCCCGGACCACAGATGGCCGCGCAGATCGCTCAGCCGGCGCAGATGCTGCACCGTGCACACCCAGGTCTGCACCCGCAGCCGGTGCAGGAAGTCGGCGAGGTAGGGGTTGCCGAACAGGGCGGACAGCTCGCGCCAGAAGCGCAGGTCGTAGCCGATCAGCACGGTGAGGTCGCCGGCGGTGGCGGCCCGCTGGGCCTCCTCGCCGCGCCGCCGCACCCCGGCGACGGCGGCCGCTATCCGGGGGTCGTCGGGGCGGTGGAAGCGTTCGCTGTCCTGCTCCATGCGCAGGAACATGCCCTCGATGATCAGGGCGCGGGCCTCGATCATGCCCCGGTAGTCGGCGACCGAGTACGCGTGCACCCGGAAGCCGCGGTGCTGGTCGGCCTCCAGCAGCCCCTGCGCCGAGAGGTCCACCAGCGCCTCGCGGACCGGGGTGGCGGAGACGCCGTACTGCTCGGCGATCTCCTTGACGGTGAACTCCTGCCCGGCCTGGAGCCGCCCCGCCAGCACCTCGTCGCGGAGCGCGTCGGCGATCTGCTGCCGCAGGGTGCTGCGCGTCACGGCGCCGTTGCCACTGCTGCCGGGCATGTTCGGGGTGTCTCCCTCGTACGGGTCGATGGCGTGCTCGCCGTTGTGTACGAGCACGCCACCTTACGCGTTCGAGGAATTCAAGAGCCGGTGCGAACGGGGCGCGAAACATGTGCCCCGCCTGTGACCGCGCTCGCGGCCCGCTGTCAGCCCTCCGTGTGCGCGTCGGCCGCCGTGAGGGCCGCGTCCAGGGCCGCCAGGCCCTCCTTCAGCTCGGCCTCGCCGGTGTTCAGCGGCGGCACGAAGTGGGTGCGGTTCATGTTCACGAACGGCCACACTCCGGCCTGCTTGGCGGCGGCGGCGAAGGCGGCCATGGGCGCGTTGGCCTCGCCGGACGCGTTGTACGGCACCAGCGGTTCGCGGGTCTCGCGGTTCTTGACCAGTTCGAGCGCCCAGAACATGCCGACGCCGCGCACCTCGCCGACGCTCGGGTGCCGTTCGGCGAGTTCCCGCAGGCCGGGCTCGACGACGGACGCGCCCAGGTCGCGGGCGTTCTCGACGACGCCCTCCTCCGCCATGACGTTGATCGTCGCGACGGCCGCGGCACAGGCCAGCGGGTGCCCGGAGTAGGTCAGCCCGCCCGGGTAGGCGCGCTTGCCGAAGGTCTCCGCGATCGCGCCGGAGATGGCGACGCCGCCGAGCGGGACGTATCCCGAGTTCACGCCCTTGGCGAAGGTCATCAGGTCCGGGACGACCCCGAAGAGGTCGGCGGCGAACCACTCACCGGTGCGCCCGAACCCGGCCATCACCTCGTCCAGGACGAAGACGATCCCGTACTTGTCGCAGATCTCCCGCACGCCCGCGAGATAGCCGGGCGGCGGGACCATGATCCCGGCCGTGCCGGGGACCGTCTCCAGGATGATCGCGGCGATCGTGGCGGGCCCCTCGAAGGCGATCGTCGTCTCCAGGTGCTCCAGCGCCCGCGCGCACTCCTGCTCCTCGGTCTCGGCGTAGAAGCGCGAGCGGTACAGGTACGGCGCCCAGAAGCGCACCACCCCGGCGGAGGCGCTGTCGGAGGGCCAGCGGCGGGGGTCGCCGGTGATGTTGACGGCCTGCTGCGTACCGCCGTGGTACGAGCGGTAGGCCGAGAGCACCTTGGGGCGGCCGGTGTGCAGCCGGGCCATGCGCACGGCGTGCTCGACGGCGTCGGCGCCGCCGTTGGTGAAGAAGATCTTGTCCAGGTCGCCGGGGGTCCGCTCGGCGATCAGCCGGGCGGCCTCGGAACGGGCCTCGACCGCGAAGGCGGGCGCGAAGGTGGTCAGACGCGCGGCCTGCTCCTGGATCGCGGCGACGACCTTCGGGTGCTGGTAGCCGATGTTGGTGTAGACGAGCCCGCTGGTGAGGTCGAGGTACCGCTTGCCCTCGTAGTCCCAGAAGTACGACCCCTCCGCGCCGGCCACGGCGAGCGGGTCGATGAGGTCCTGCGCTGACCAGGAGTGGAAGACGTGCGCGCGGTCGGCGGCCTTCACGGCCGCGCCGGCCCGGGGGTCGGTCTGAGGGGTCATGGCGCGAGCGTAGATGTCCGCGATGCGGAACCGGTATGGGCGTCCTGTCTGCGGTCGGGGCCTTTCCGCGACAGGTTGTCGGGCGTGGGGAAGCGGGAGGCAGGGATTGACAGCATGCTGCATAAGTGACAGCATCCTGTCATCTGAACGGTGGACTTTGGAGGAGCCATGAGCCGCAAGCCCGTGTATCTCGCCGTGTACGACACCTTCGCCGACTGGGAGACGGGGCACGCGACGGCGTACCTCGCGCGGGGCGGGTACGAGATCCGCACCGTCGGGGCGTCCACGGACCCGGTGACCAGCATCGGCGGGCTGCGCGTCCGGCCCGACCTGGCGCTGGACGACGTACGCCCCGAGGACGGCGCGCTGCTGATCCTCCCGGGCGCCGACCTGTGGGACACCTCGGACGACCTCGCGCCCTTCGCCCGCACGGCCCGCGCGTTCCTCGCCGCGGGCACGCCGGTCGCGGCGATCTGCGGGGCCACCGCGGGGCTCGCCCGCGAGGGGCTGCTCGACGACCGGGACCACACGAGCGCGGTCTCCTTCTACCTGGCCGCGACGGGCTACGACGGCGGCGGACGGTACGTCGAGAAGGACGCGGTCACCGACCGGGGCCTGATCACCGCGGGCCCCACCGAGCCGGTCGCGTTCGCCCGTGAGGTCCTCGGACTGCTCGGCGTGTACGAGGGCGAGGTGCTGGACGCCTGGTACCGGCTGTTCCACGACTCCGACCCGGAGGCGTACGCCGTCCTGGAGAAGGCCGGGGCGCGGTGAGCGGCCCGGAGCCCCAGGAGCTGCTGAGCGGCAGCGCGCTCGCGGTCTTCCGCCTCAACGGCCAGTTCCTCGCGGTCGCCGAGGAACTGGCCCGCCCGGCCGGCCTCACCGCCGCCTGGTGGCAGGTGCTCGGCGCGGTGCTGGGCGAGCCGCTGCCGGTGTCCGGGATCGCCCGCGCCATGGGCATCACCCGGCAGAGCGTCCAGCGCATCGCCGACCTCCTGGTCGACCGCGGCCTGGCCGAATACCACCCCAACCCGTCCCACCGCCGGGCCAAACTCCTGGCCCCCACCCCGGAGGGCCGCACAGCGATCACCCGCATCGACCCGGGCCACGCGGCCTTCGCGAGCCGCCTGAGCGAGACATACGGCGAGACGGACCTGGCGGCCCTGGTGGCGGGCCTGCACCGCCTGACCCGGGTCCTGGAGGAACTGGGCCTCCCGACACCTGCCGAGGCCGGGCCGGACACGCGGCGGTAGCCCGGCGTCAGTCGCGAGCGGGCTGGTGACGACGGTGGCTCCGCCGGGCCCGCTGGGGCCGTGGAGGGCTGCCACGGCGCCGCCATCGCCCGGCGCGGCTGCGGCGCCGCGGGGCCCGCGCGTCGGCGGGGGAGGGGGCGGGCCGGGCCCGGACGAGCGTGTGGCTCTCGGGGGTGGGTTGGCTGTCGACGGCAGGGGGGTTGCCCGGGTGTCCGGCGGGTGTCGGCCTGTTTCCCGTGCCGGGGCGGTGCCGGGCGTGTGGCTCTCGGGGGCCGGTCGGCTGCCGGCGGCGGGAGGGGTTGCCTGGTCGTTCGGCGGATGTCGGCCTGTTTCCCGGGCCGGGGCGGTGCAGGGCGTGTGGCTCTCGGGGGCCGGTCGGCTGTCGACGGCGGGAGGGGTTGCCTGGTCGTTCGGCGGATGTCGGCCTGTTTCCCGGGCCGGGGCGGTGCAGGGCGTGTGGCTCTCGGGGGCCGGTTGGCTGTCGGCGGCGGGAGGGGTTGCCTGGTCGTTCGGCGGATGTCGGCCTGTTTCCCGGGCCGGGGCGGTGCAGGGCGTGTGGCTCTCGGGGGCCGGTCGGCTGTCGACGGCGGGAGGGGTTGCCTGGTCGTTCGGCGGATGTCGGCCTGTTTCCCGGGCCGGGGCGGTGCAGGGCGTGTGGCTCTCGGGGGCCGGTTGGCTGCCGGTGGCGGGAGGGGTTGCCTGGTCGTCCGGCGGACGTTGGCCCGTTCCCTCTGCTGAGGCGATGCCGGGCGCGTGGCCGGGGCGCGGTACCGCTGCCCGAACGTGGCCCATGGCGCCTCGCGCCGATCGTCCGGGCACCCGGTGGGGCCTCGCCTCGGGCCGGTGGGCCGGGTTGTGCCGGGCCCCGGGCGCGTGGCCCTCGGGGGCTGGTCGGCAGTCGGCGGGCGTGGGGGAGAAGCCGGTCCACCGACGGACGTCGACCGGCCCTGTTACGTAATCGTGGACCCCGTGTCGCCCGACTCCCCGAAAAGGCCGATTATCCTCGCCCCGATCGCATGTGTGGGGAGAAGGTGAGGCGGCGATGGAGAAGCTGGGCCCGGGGGATCCGCAGCGGATCGGCGCCTATCGGCTGCTGGGCCGGCTCGGTGCCGGTGGAATGGGGCAGGTCTACCTCGCGCGTTCGGACCGGGGGCGGACCGTCGCGGTCAAGCTGGTGCGGCCGGAACTGGCGGCCCGGGAGGAGTTCCGGGCCCGGTTCCGACAGGAGGTGCGCAACGCCCAGCGGGTCGGCGGCTACTGGACCGCGCCCGTCCTCGACGCCGACACCGAGGCCGCCGTGCCCTGGGTCGCCACCGGCTATGTCGCGGGGCCGAGCCTCCAGCAGGTCGTCGGCACGGACTTCGGCCCGCTGCCCGAGCGTTCGGTGCGCATCCTCGGGGCGGGTCTCGCGCACGCCCTGACCAACATCCACGCCGCCGGGATCGTCCACCGCGACCTCAAGCCGTCCAACGTGATGCTCACCATCGAGGGCCCCCGCGTCATCGACTTCGGTGTCGCGCGGGCCCTGGAGTCGGTGTCCGAGAGCGGGCTGACCATGACCGGCGCGGTGATCGGCTCGCCCGGTTTCATGGCGCCCGAGCAGGTCCGCGGCGAGGCGGTCACCCCGGCCAGCGACGTCTTCTGCCTGGGCTCCGTCCTCGCCTACGCCGCCACCGGCACGCTCCCCTTCGGCGGCACCGAGAGCGGTGTGCACGCCCTGCTGTTCCGGGTCGCCGAGGAGGAACCGGCCCTCGAAGGTGTCCCCGGCGGCATAGCCGAGCTGGTCCGGGCCTGCCTGGCCAAGGACCCCGCGGACCGGCCCTCGCTCGCCTGGATCCTGGAGCGCACCGGCGTCCAGGACACCGTCACCGACGGCCACTCCCGCGACCCCTGGCTGCCGGGCGCGCTGGTCGCCCAGCTCGGCCGGCACGCCGTACAACTGCTGGACGCCGAGGACCCGGACGCCACGCCCGAGCACGGCGGACGGCAGGGCGACGACGCCTCCGGCGACCGGATCCGCACGATGGTCGCGCCCCGTCCGCCCCAGGCACCCGCCGCGCACCCGGCGTACGGCGGCGGCCCGCAGCAGCACCCGCAGCCGTCCGCCTTCCCCCAGCAGCACCAGCCGTCCGCCCCCTGGCCGACGACCCCGGCCCAGCACAACCCGTACACCTCGCCGAACGCCCACCACTCCTACACCCCGCACAACGCGTACGCCCCGCACCCCGGCCAGCCCGCCGCCCCCGGCCGGGGCGTGCAGCCGTTCGACCCCTTCGGCCCCGCCGCCCCGCACGTCCCCGGGTTCGAGGAGCCGGAGTCGCCGCGTCGCGGCCGGGGCACCGTCCTGCTCGTGGTGATCGCCGTGATCGTGGCGCTCGCGGCCGGCGGCTCGGTGTACGCCTACCTGAACGGCGACGACGGCGGGACCACGGCCACCCCGACCGGCACCCGCAGCTCGGCCGCGGCCGGTCCGGACAGCCCCGACCCCGCCGTCACGGACGAGGAGTCGGCGTCGCCGTCCCCGTCCGCCTCGAAGAAGGAGGACGGCACGGTCCCGGACGACTACCTCGGCGTCTGGACCGCCAGCATCGACAACGAGACCGGCAACAACACCCGCCGCCTCACCCTCACCCAGGGCGAGGTGGGCGACGCGGTCCTCACCCTGATCGCCGACGGCGACTCCTACCACTGCGAGTTCACGGCGAAGCTCGCCGCCGAGCCCACCGGCTCGGGCCCCCTGGAGATCGGCCCGTCCAAGGTCACCACCGGCCGCCCCCTGTCCTCCTGCACCCCGGGCGCCGCCACCCAGGTCAGCCTGCTCTCGGACGGCCGCCTCCAACGCGTCAACGAGGAGACCGGCGAGAAGCTCACCTACACCCGCCGCTGAACCGCTCGGCGCGGGCTCCGACGACAGCGGGAGGCGCCCTGCGTCGACGGTGCGGTGCGGTGCCGGTCGGCCACGCCCGCGGAGGGTCGTTCAGCGCGGCTCCGGGGCCGTTGGCGGGGCATGTTGGAGCGGGCGTCGGCCCCCGGCGGCAGCGGGAAGCGCCCCGTCCCGGCGGCGCGATCGGCCACGCCCGCCGGGGTCCGGAGTCGGAGGGGTGTTCAGCGGGGCTCCGGTGGCCGTCGGCGCGGCATGTCCGGCTTGGCGCCGGGCCCCCGGGCGGCGCGGTCGGCTGCACCCGCCGGTGAGCCCAGGCGACCGGGGCGGCGAGTCGCTCAGCGGGGCTCCGGTGGCCGTCGGCGCGGCATGTCCGGCTTGGCGCCGGGCCCCCGGGCGGCGCGGTCGGCTGCACCCGCCGGTGAGCCCAGGCGACCGGGGCGGCGAGTCGCTCAGCGGGGCTCCGGTGGCCGTCGGCGCGGCATGTCCGGCTTGGCGCCGGGCCCCCGGGCGGCGCGGTCGGCTGCACCCGCCGGTGAGCCCAGGCGACCGGGGCGGCGAGTCGCTCAGCGGGGCTCCGGTGGCCGCTGGCGCGGCATGTTCGGCCTGGCGTTCGCCCCCGGTGGTAGCGGGAAGCGGCTCTGCCCGCCGGGGCCCTCCGCTCGGCCACCGAAGCCGTTCGCCGACTGGATGGCGAGTGGGGCCGAACCGGTTCTGAACTCGACCATCCAGTCCGCCGTCTCCGCGCGCACCAGCTCGGTCATGTCCTCGGAGAACCTGCGCAGCACCCCCAGGCACCGCTCCGCCGCCTCGCTCGCCGTTCCCTCCGCCGGGCCCAGCACCTCCCGCACCCCCTCCGACGCCCAGTCGAACTGGAGCACCTGGAGCCTGCGCTGCACCGCCTGCGCCGTCGCCACGTCCCGCATCCACCCGGACGTCACCCCGAAGAACCGGTCCACCCCCACACACGCCACCGCCACCAGCAGCGCCAGATACCCCCACGGCGCGGACCCGCTCAGCACCCCGGTCAGATCCAGCAGCGGCAGCGCCGCCCCGGTCACCGCCCCCGCCGCCGCCCCGCCGCGCAGCACCCGCGCGCCCCGCCGCTTCCACACCCGGTCGGAGAGATACCAGGCCGCCGTCTGGAGCGCCCCGCGCTCCACCCACCGGTACAGCTCGTCCAGCCGCTCCGCGGGCTCGCCCCAGTCCCCGAGCGGCAGCGTCCGCCCCGTCAGATCGCCCGGCCGCGCCCCGGCCGCGCCCTCACCGCCCCGCCCGTCCTGAGGCGGGCCCTCGGGCTGCATCTCCGGCTGCTGCGCCACCCGGCACTCCCAACTGATCCCGACTGATCCCGACTGATCCGACTGATCCCGGCCGATCTCACCCTGTCCCGAACGGAACGCGAACCGAACGCGAACCGACCGCGAGCCGGACACAGCCGACCGTCACCGATCACGGACGGTGACGCCGCGTGGGACTCCCGTGACGTCCGATGACACCGATACTGCTGATGCTCCGGATCCTTCCTACCGCCCAATGGGTGGCGAAGAGGAAGGTTTCGCCTGCTTTCCGCCCGGAAGTGGGCCTTGATCAGGTATACGCCGCCTGGTGAACTCACTCGAAAGAGTGCTGGGGCGACACCCGCACAGAGCACGTAGGCTCGTGCCAGGCGGGAAAACCCGCCCCCGACGGCGGTACGGAACAGGAGCTGATCGTGATTCCCGGTGGTGGCCAGCCCAATATGCAGCAGCTCCTCCAGCAGGCCCAGAAGATGCAGCAGGACCTGGCCCGCGCCCAGGAGGAACTGGCGAACACCGAGGTCGACGGCCAGGCGGGCGGCGGTCTGGTGCGGGCCACGGTCACCGGCTCCGGCGAACTGCGCGGGCTGCGGATCGACCCCAAGGCGGTGGACCCGGAGGACACCGAGACCCTCGCCGACCTGATCGTCGCCGCCGTCCAGGCGGCCAACGAGAACGCGCAGACCCTCCAGCAGCAGAAGCTCGGCCCGCTCGCCCAGGGCCTCGGCGGCGGCGGTATTCCCGGGCTGCCTTTCTAAGACCGGCCTCCCCCAACTACCGTACGTTCTCAACGAACCCAGGAAGGACGGCAGTCCGTTGTACGAAGGCGTGGTCCAGGACCTCATCGACGAACTGGGGCGGCTGCCCGGCGTCGGTCCCAAGAGCGCGCAGCGGATCGCCTTCCACATCCTCCAGGCGGAGCCCACCGACGTACGGCGTCTCGCGCAGGCCCTGATGGAGGTCAAGGCGAAGGTCCGCTTCTGCGCCACCTGCGGCAATGTCGCGCAGGAGGAGCTGTGCGGGATCTGCCGCGACCCGCGCCGCGACCCCACGGTCATCTGTGTCGTGGAGGAGCCGAAGGACGTCGTCGCGATCGAGCGGACCCGTGAGTTCCGCGGCAAGTACCACGTGCTGGGGGGCGCGATCAGCCCGATCGAGGGTGTCGGACCCGACGATCTGCGGATACGGGAACTTCTCGCGCGGTTGGCCGACGGTTCGGTCACGGAGCTGATCCTGGCCACCGATCCGAACCTGGAGGGCGAGGCCACGGCGACGTACCTCGCCCGCATGATCAAGCCCATGGGCCTGAAGGTCACCCGCCTGGCCAGCGGCCTCCCGGTGGGTGGCGACCTGGAATACGCGGACGAGGTCACTCTGGGCCGCGCCTTCGAGGGGAGACGACTCCTAGATGTCTGACGCCACGCTGCACGCGACCGAGCAGAACCCGGACGACTTCGCGGTCCAGATCGCGGACCAGGTGGAGAGCTTCCTGGTCGCGGTGACGGAGGTAGCGAAGGGCGACGAACCGGGCTCCGCCGTGCCCTTCCTCCTGCTGGAGGTCTCCCAGCTCCTGCTGGCCGGCGGCCGCCTCGGCGCCCACGAGGACATCCTCCCCGACGAGCGCTACGAGCCCGACCCCGGCTTCGAGCCGGACGTGGACGAACTGCGCGAGAACCTCGCCCGGCTGCTGGACCCGGTCGACATCTACTCCGAGGTCTTCGACCCCTACGAGCCCCGCCGGGCCCCCGTGCCGGCCCGGATCTCCGACGACCTCGCCGACGTCATCGCCGACCTGCGCCACGGCATGGTCCACTACAAGGCCGGCCGCACCACCGAGGCGCTGTGGTGGTGGCAGTTCTCCTACTTCTCCAACTGGGGCTCCACCGCCTCGGCCACCCTGCGCGCCCTGCACTCGGTCCTGGCCCACATCCGCCTGGACCAGCCCCTCCAGGAACTCGACGGCCTCGACACCGACCAGGCCACGATGGGCGACGAAACCCTGGAATTCGAGGCGGGCCAGGTCATGGCGAAGGAGATCGGCGGCCAGTTGGGCATCCGCTCCTGACGGATCCCACCGTTCCCCGTCACTGCCGATCACCTCTTCGCTACCGGGACTATTCGCAGTGCACCGGGCTTCAGCCCGGTGGTGAAGCGAATCTGAGTAGCTGTTGTCGTTCCGATCTTGAGGGGTGTGTGTCGAACGGGAGTCTCGATCGGGTGATCGCAGCTGGTCGCGGGCATGAAGGCAGGGCCTCTTGGTAGCTCGGGGTTGCGAAGCCAACCGAGATCCAGGAGACCCTGTTGCCGCAGTTGTACGTGCTCACGCCGGTGGAGTTCAACTCGGCTGCACCGACGTGTGATTGTGTCGCTCACCGGTTCGGAAACGCGGCCGATCACCCGGAACGTGTTCGGCGGTATCCCTCGGACATGACGGACGCGGAGTGGGCCGTGGTCCGGCCGCTGCTGCCCGTGCCGGGCTGGCTGCGGGGTCGGGGCGGACAGCCGGAGGCTTACTGCCACCGGGCAATACTCGATGCGACCCGCTACCTCGTCGACAACGGCATCAAGTGGCGGGCCATGTCGGCCGACTTCCCGCCGTGGGACCGCGTCTACGCGTTCTTCCGCCGCTGGCGCGACCACGCCCTGGTCAAAGAGTTCCACGACCGGCTGCGATCGAGGATCCGCGAGAGGAACGGACGCAACACGGAGCCGACAGCCGGGGTGATCGACTCGCAGTCCGTCAAGGCGGACGCGGTCGTAGGCGCCGACAGTCGCGGCTTCGACGGCGGCAAGCTGATCAATGGCCGCAAGCGGCACGTCGTGGTCGACACGCTCGGCCTGCTGCTGGGCGTGATGGTCACCGCCGCGGACACCGGAGACCGTGCCGCCGCCCGGGTCCTGCTCGGGCAGGTCGCCGACGTGCACCACCGGCTGGAGCTGGTCTGGGCCGACGGCGGCTACACCGGCAATCTCGTCGAGCGCTGCCTCACCGCGCTCGCCCTGGTTCTTGCGATCGTCAAGCGCAGCGACAACATGCGCGGCTTCGTGGTCCTGCCCAAGCGGTGGATCGTCGAGCGCCTCTTCGCCCACCCTGATGCGCACCCGCCGCCTCGCACGCGACTACGAACGCCGCACCACCAGCGCCGAGGCGATGATCTACTGGTCGATGACCTTGCTCATGACCCGCCGCCTGGCCCGGCCACACCCGCAGCCAGCGTGAACCGGCCCGGCTGCCCCTCGGCCAGCCAGCCGCGCGCGACCAGACGTTTCGCCTTCGACCGCAACGCCTCCACCTTGGCCGGCACTGCGTCCAGACCGAACAACACGGCCAACTCCTGGCAGGTCAGCGGCCCTTGATGGAGCCGGTCCCGGTCGGCGAGCGCCCCAAGGATGCGCTGGTAGTCCACCGACAGCACCGACCAGGCCAGCCCCTCACGCCACACCGGCACCTGCGACCTCGCCCTCGCCGCCTGCCGGGACGTCGAGCCCGCGACCGTGCCGGGGACGACCTCCTCGACAGCGATGCTGCCGCCGTCCGGAGCCAGGACCGTGCCCACTCGCCTGCGGGCGATCGCCCACTCCTGCCATTCCTCCTCGGCCGCGGCCAGCTCGGCCTGGATGCGATCGGCTTCCTCACGCAACCCCTCGACACGACGACGAGCAGCGAGCTCGTGCTGTTCCAGCAGTCCGACCACCGACGGCATCCGCGACCTCCCGGGGAGCGACGACACGACACGCCACCACTCCCACCGAATCGCCGACCCTATGCCTGACCAGCGAAAACATCGCCCTCAGATTCGGAACGACAACAGCTTCTGAGAGCTGCTCTGACCTCAGCTGTGTGCACGGATCCGCACTGTCCACCTCGGCCAAGGTCAGAGCGGCCGGTTCTGCTGCTCGATGTACTGCTTCACGATGCTGAGCGGCGCGCCGCCGACGGAGCCGGCGAAGTACGAGCCGGACCAGAGTCGTTGTGCCCGCCAGTAGTGGCGGACCAGGTCAGGGAACTCCTGGCGGAGCCTGCGGGAGGACACGCCTTTGAGGGAGTTCACCAGCCTGGACACGGCGACCTTCGGCGGGAAGTTCACGAGCAGGTGGACGTGGTTGTTCTCGCCATTGAACTCGACCAGCTCGGCCTCGAAGTCCTCACACACGGCCCGCATGATCTCCTCGCACCGCGTCAGATGCCGGTCGGCGAAGACCTTGTGCCGGTACTTCGTCACAAAAACCAAGTGGACATGCATGCGGAAGACACAGTGACGACCAGTGCGAACGTTCTCATCGATACCCATAAACCAACTGTGTATCATGATCCGCGTGCAGCTTCGGTACAGCTTCCGCTTGTACCCGAGCGCCGGTCAGCGCATGGCGTTGGCGAGGGCGTTCGGGTGCGCGCGGGTGGTCTACAACGACGCCCTCAGGGCTCGGGAGACCGCCCGCAGCGAAGGCATGCCGTTCCCCAAGACCGGCGATCTGTCGAAGGCGCTGATCACCGAGGCGAAGAACACCCCGGAACGGGCCTGGCTCGGCGAGGTCTCGGCGGTGATCCTCCAGCAGTCGCTTCGCGACCTGGACACCGCGTACCGGAACTTCTTCGACGGCCTCAAGGGCAAGCGCCCGCGCATGGGAGCACCGCGGTTCAAGTCGAAGCGGGACACCCGGCAGTCGGTCCGGTTCACCGCGAACGCCCGCTGGTCGATCACGACCGGCGAGAAGCTGCGCCTGCCGAAGATCGGCGACCTGAAGGTGAAGTGGTCGCGGACGCTGCCCTCCGTGCCGTCGACAGTGACGGTGGTCAAGGACAGTGCGGGCCGGTACTTCGCGAGCTTCGTCGTCGAGACCGGCCCGGAGGAAGTCCTCCCCGAGACCACACCCGAGGTGGGCGTCGACCTCGGTCTCGGGCACTTCGCCGTCCTCTCGGATGGCACGAAGGTCGACAGCCCGCGCTTCCTGCGCCGGGCCGAGAAGCGACTGAAGAAGGCACAGCGTGCCCTCTCCCGCAAGGAGAAGGGCTCGAGCAACCGGAACAAGGCCCGGATCAAGGTCGCCCGCGCACACGCGCAGGTGGCCGACGCGCGCCGCGAGTTCCACCACCAGCTCTCCACGAAGCTGATCCGCGAGAACCAAGCGGTCGCCGTGGAGGACCTGGCGGTGAAGGGACTCGCCCGCACGCGCCTGGCGAAGTCCGTCCACGACGCCGGATGGTCGGCGTTCGTGTCCATGCTGGAGTACAAGGCCGCCCGGTACGGGCGCACCTTCGTGAAGATCGGCCGGTTCGAGCCGACCTCCCAGGTGTGCTCGCGGTGCGGTGTCAAGGACGGCCCCAAGCCGCTGAACGTCCGCGTATGGACGTGCCAGGCGTGCGGGGCGGTCCTCGACCGGGACATCAACGCGGCGGTCAACGTCGCCAAGGCCGCCGGACTGGCGGTGTCAGCCTGTGGAGCGCAGGTAAGACCGGGACTCGTCCCGGCACCGCGCAGCGAGGCAGGAACCCACCCGAAGCCCTCACCCGTCCGGTGGGAGCAGGCGGGAATCCCCGGCCTTTAGGCCGGGGAGGATGTCAAATTCGGTAGCGGAGGTGGATGCCGTGACCGGTGACAACAACCAGCCGCCCGCCGCGTGGCGTTACAGCGGCGACCAGCTGAAGCGCTGGCGGACGAAGGCGGACGTCACCCGGGAGAAGCTGGCGTCTGCCGCCAACTACTCTCCGGAGACGATCGGGTCGATGGAACGCGGCGTGCGTCGCCCGACTCCCCGTGTACTGGACATCGCGGACGCACTGTGCGACGCGGACGGGATGTTGAGTGCGGCGAAGAAGTTCCTGGACCGCGAGAGGTTCCCGGCGCGAGCCCAGGACTTCATGGAGCGGGAGCGGGAGGCGACCTGCATCTGGTCGTACGAAGTCACGTACATCCCGGGCCTGTTGCAGACCAGGGAATACGCGCGCGCTCATCGACAACCACGTTCCGCTGCTGGACGAGGAGACGGTCGAGGAGCGCATCGCGGCCCGCATGGAACGACAGGCCGTCCTCGCCGAGCGGAAGCCGCCGGTCGGTCTGAGCTTCGTGCTCTACGAGGCTGCGCTGCGCTGCCCGTTGGTGGACGGCGAGCAGTTGCGTCGACTGCTGGAAGCGGCCCGACCTCGCAATGTCGTGGTGCAGGTGCTGCCGTTCGACCGTGTCGTTCCGGCGGCGCTGCTGGGGCCCATGGTGCTCCTGGAGACCCGGGACTACGACCGATTCGCTTTCACCGAAGGGTCGTTCGCCAGCGAGCTTTCGTCCGATCCAGGGGTTGTCAGCCGCGTGACCGAGCGACTTAGCATGATCCGTACGCAGGCCCTCGACCCGGACGAGTCGGCCCGTTTCATCGAGCGGATGGTGGATCAACGTGAGTGAACGCCTGAAGTGGTTCAAGTCCAGCTACAGCGACAGCGAGGGCGGCAACTGTGTCGAGGTCGCCCTGGACTGGTTCAAGTCCACGTACAGCGACGACGAGGACGGCGCCTGCGTCGAGGTCGCCCTCTCCGCCGATGTCCACGTCCGTGACTCCAAGGTCGCCGACGGCCCCGCGCTGAGGGTCGCCGCGTCCACCTGGGAGGCGTTCCTCGCCGGCACCCGGCTCGGGGCCTGAGGCCCGCCCGGCGGCCCAAACTCCGTGAAGTAAATCCTTCGGTCCATAGGACCTCGTCGAGTACCAGGGAAGCGATTTTTTGCGTCTCGGTGGCTGCTCGGCGATGGGTCGGCCGGTGGTGTTGGTGAGGAAGCGTGTCATCCGCGCGCCGCCGGCATGAGCATTGGGGTATGGGTCCGCAGACACCCGCCGACCTTGCATGGTTTGCCAGTGACGCCGCGGGAGAGGCGGACGCAAGGCACTGCGATACCAGCAGCATATTTACGCCATTCAACATCTGACCTGCAGCAAGGACGGGCTGCGTCCGTTTCTGATCGGGCCGAATCGCACATGCTCAGATGTGCGCAGCCGATGGAGTGTGCGGCCTGCAGCACACGTTGGCGCCGGGACAGCAACCCGCCAAACGCACCAATAGGTGTCGCGTACATGACGTGCAGTGCTTACCGTAGGACGGCTCGTGCGGTGAGGGTGAGGCCAAGAGGCTGAAGGGCCTCTCGAAGTGCGCTGGGGAGGGCGCATGCAGTCACGGGGCGGGTTCTTACGCGCGGCCAGAGGGAGCCGGAGGCGTCTGGTTGCTGTGGGAACGCTGGTGCTCGCGCTGGCTGCTGGTTCCGTGTCGGCGCAGGCCGTGCAGCCTCGACCGTCTGTCTCCCCCTCGGTTCCGGCCGGGCAACTCCAGGATCCGCAGGACCAGTCGGCGCAGCCCGCACCGGCAACGGCGGGCTCGGAGACGGCCGTCGGGCCGACCACGAGCAACGCTGTCTACGCCTACGATGCGGCGGGCCGACTCGTGGGGGTGACCGATCCTGTCGGGGAGACGGCTCGTTACCGCTACGACCAGGCGGGCAACCGGCTCGGGATCGACCGGTTCTCCTCCAGCACGCTGTCCGTGCTGTCCGTGGTGCCCGTGCGTGCCAAGGCCGGCGCCACGGTCACCCTGTCAGGCACCGGTTTCTCCACGACGCCGTCGGCCAATGCTGTGACGTTCGGCTCAAAAAGTGCCGTGGTGGGGCATGCCTCGGCCACCCGTCTTGTGGTGACGGTCCCCGACGGTGCCGCCGAAGGCCCTGTGTCCGTAGCGGTTGGTGCTTCCACCGCAAAGTCCACCGAGGCTTTCAGCCTGGCCTCTCCCGGTCCCTCGATCACCTCTGTGCAGCCCCCGGCCGGCCCGGCCGGTACGGAGGTCGTCCTTGCCGGATCCGGGTTCGCCGCCACGGCTTCCGACAATCTGGTGCGCTTCAACGGGGACACTTTGGCCGAATCAGTGCGGGCCACGTCCACGACCCTCACGGTGAAGGTTCCGGAGGGAACGACGACCGGGCGGATCACGGTGCAGACACCGGACGGGAAGACGACCTCGCCCGCCGACTTCACAGTGCCGCTCTCGGAAGACGCGGCATCGTTCGAGACGACGGTCCGCACCTCGGTGGCCGACGGGCCGGCGGTATCCGTCGCCGTCACCACGCCCGGCAAGCGCGGCCTGGTGCTGTTCGACGCCGAACAGGGCCAGCACATCTCCGTGGGATTCGCCCAGGCCACCTTCACCTCGTCAGCAGCAGTCCAGTTGATCGACCCGCGCGGCGACGCAGTGGGCTCCACCGGCTACATCTCCGCCGGGGCAAGCGACTACGAGGCGGACGGCCTGACGGCGTCCGGGACGTACTCCCTCGTGATCGACCCTCTGGCGGACGGCACCGGTGCCGTGACCGTGACCGTGTCCGAGCCAGATGGAGGGGAACTGCATTTCACCGACGCCCCGGCCGCCACCGTGATGAGCCGGATGGGCCAGGACGGACGGTGGACACTCGCGGCCGCCAAAGGCGACTCCTTCAGCCTGGGCGTCGACACTGCCGCGATGACCGACGGGCTTGCCGTTCGCCTGTACTCCCCCAGCGGCGATCAGGTCGACAGTCTCTACGTCTCCAAGGCCTTCACCGGCTCGCTGGACATCGATGCCCTGCCCTCCGCCGGCGTGTACAGCCTGTATCTCGATCCGGCCAACGGCGCGACCGGCACCGCCACCGTGACTGTGTCGCACTACGCACAGGCCACGGGGCTCGACCCCGACAAGAACGCCGTAGAACTGGGAATCAGCCGGCCGGGACAGGACGGCACGCTGTCCTTCAGCGCACTAGCCGGGCAGAAGCTCTCCCTCGGCGTCACCTCGACCGGCTTCCCGTCATACGTCAACTACCAGGTGTTCGCCCCCGACGGCAGCAAAACCGACAGCTTCATCGTGTCCGCTGGCGCGACCGCCGAATGGGACAGCGCCACCCTCACCCAGAGCGGAACGTACCGGCTGAAGGTCACCCCCGACCGCATCGGCACCGGCACGCTGGCAACGACGCTGTCCCGGACCGTGGCCATGGGGCAACTGTCCAGTACCAGTGCGTCGGTCGCCGCGCAGATCACCCGTCTCGGCCAGAACGCCGAGGCGACGTTCAACGCCTCGGCAGGAGACGACCTGTCACTCGGCATCAGCGAAAACACGTTCACCACAACCGTCCTGTTCGACGTGATCGCCCCGTCCGGCACCAAAGTTGTCAGCACCGCCGCGATGTCATCCACCGCCGGACGCACCCAGGGACTGTCGGACCTGCCCGAGACCGGTACGTACACCGTGGTCTTCGATCCCGTGAACGGCGTCCAGGGTGGCATGAAGCTGACGCTCTCCGCCGATCTCACGGTCGACGTTGCCGTCGACGGCAACGCAGCGCCGTTCACAGTCAGCCGTCCCGGCCAGCGCATCCGAGCCCGCTTCACCGCCCCCGCCGCCGACTTCCTCGGGGTGGGGGTCACCGGCAACACCATCGACCAGCTCTCGTACCTCTACCTGGTCGGCCCGGCAGGCGGAAACGGCTCCTACGTCACCGTCCTGTCCAGCAACACCGCGCAGGCAGCCCCCCTGACGGGGCTGACACCAGGCTCGTCCTACACACTGCTGCTCGAACCTCAGAACGCGGCCACCGGCGGTGTGACCGTGTGGCTCTCCAGCCCCGCCAACGCCGGCTCGCTGTCGCAGACCGCCCGTACGGGAACCATCACCCGGCCCGGACAGCAGTTGGAGTACACACTGACCGCCACCGCAGGCAGCGGCGCGTCGGTGATGTTCACGGGCACCACCCTTACCGGATCCACACCCATCAAATTGCTCAGCCCCGGATCCAGCACACCCACCACCCTCGGCTACCTCTCCACCACCGACGTGGACCTCAGAGCACCCCTGGCTGCGGGAACACACCGGCTGATACTGCAGCCGAGCCAGCCGGTCACCGGCAGCGCCACCGCCACCCTGATCCCCGATACGGACGGCGGAGCCCTCACCGTTGACGGCGGCACCAAGTCCGCCGCTCTGAACACCGCAGGACAGAACGCTCACTTCACCTTCACCGGCACGGCCGGACAGAAGCTCACCCTCGGACTGGGCACCCCGCCCTACGCGTGGTATCTGTCGGTGTCCACCCCGGACGGAACATGGCTGGTCAACGCCGCCTACATGGCCACCACAACGACGTCCTATGTGCTGCCGGCGCTCCCCGCGACCGGCACCTACACCGTCACCGTGGCCCCCACCCTGTCAAAGACCGGCACCTACAGCATGGGGCTGTCCACCACGCCGGCCGTCAGCACGGCACAGACCGAGGACGCCGCCCGCCAGGAAACCTCGTCCGCACGCAAGAACAGCCATGATCTCCGAGACCGCGACAGCACAGGAAGTAGTGTCGGCGGCATCGTTCCGGACGGTGCCGACGCATGGCAGCCGGACAAGCAGAATCTCACGGGCCGGGACTGGGTCACCCGGCGCGGCACCGCGCCGAAGTCTCCGGCGAAGCTGCGGGCGCCGCCAGGAAGGACGGCGCTGACCGGGCACGTCCTGAAACTGGACGGCACCCCGCTGGCCAAGGTGACAGTGGGGGTCGGGGCCACCCGCACGCGCACGGATGCCCAGGGACGGTTCCTGCTCACCGGGATCAGCCCGCAGGCGACCACCCTCGTGGTCGACGGCGCCACCGCCAACACAGCTTCGCGCAGCTACGGCCGGTTCGACATCCGTGTCCGGCCCAAGGCCGGTGCCTCGGTCGATCTCGGCTTCCCGGTCTGGATGACGCCGCTGGACACCAAGCATGCCGTCACCTTCGACGCTCCGGCGAAGAAGGACGTGGTGCTGACCACGCCGCAGATCCCCGGGCTCGAAGTGCGTATCCCCAAGGGCTCGGTGGTCCGTGACGAGAACGGCAAAGTCGTCACCCGGCTCGGCATCACCGCGATCCCCATCGACCGTGCGCCCTTCCCGCTGCCGAAGAACGGGGTCGTGCCCGTCTACTTCACCGTGCAGCCCGGCGGCACGTATGTGTTTCCCGAAGGCGCCCAGATCGTCTACCCGAACTACACACACGAACCTCCCGGGACCCGGGTCGACTTCATGGACTACGACCCCAAGGACAAAGGCTGGTACGTCTACGGGCACGGCCAGGTCAGCGCCGACGGCACCCAGGTCGTCCCGGACGACGGCACCCGGGTGTGGGCCTTCCACGGCGCGATGTTCAACACCTCGCTGCTCCCGCCGTGGCTGACATCGTGGCTCGACGACACTCTGGACTGGCTCTCCGGTGACCCGGTGGAACTCTCGACAGGCCTGCTCAGCGACTCCCGCACAGACCTGGCCGTCAACGACCCCCTCACCCCCATCGAGGTCACCCGAACGTACTGGCAGGGCGATACCGAAAGCCGTGCCTTCGGTATCGGCCGCGATCTCGTCTACAACGCGTTCCTGCATTCCCAGGAGCAGTACAAGCAGGTCGACCTGTATCTTCCCGGCGGACAGAAAGTGCACTATGTCCGCACGTCGGCCGGCACCGGTTACAGCGATGCTGTCTTCCGCCCGTCCACCGCTTCGGGCCGCTTCCGAGGCACGGTGATCGACTGGAACAACAAGTCGGGCTGGGACCTGACTTTCCCTGACGGCACGGTGTGGACGTTCCCGCAGTACGCCCCGCTCAAGGAGATCCACGACCGCTACGGCAACACTCTCACCCTCACTCGTGCCGACGGAACCCGCGGTGCTCTCACCCGCCTCATCGGCTCCAGCGGGCGGTGGATCACCCTGGCCTACGACACCAAGGGCCGTGTCACCCAGGCCCGCGACAACTCCGGCCGCAGCGTCTCCTACACCTACGACACCGCCGGGCGCCTGGAGACCGTTACCGACCCGGCAGGCAACGTCAGTTCCTACACCTACGACGGAACCTCCAACCGGATCGCCACGGCGAAGGATGCCCGCGGCATCGTCTACATGACCAACTCCTTCGACACCAGCGGGAGAGTCAAGCAGCAGACCCTCACTGAGGGACAGACCTACTCCTTCGCCTACACCACGACCGGCGCGAACGAGATCACGGCCACCGAGGTGACCCAGCCCGGCGGCGCCGTACGCCGGGTGGAGTTCAGCCAGGGCTACGGCACCTCCGACACCCAGGCCTACGGAACGAACCTGGCCCGCAAGACCGTCTACGAACGTGGCACCGAACGCCGCGTCGACGCGGTGACCGATCCCTACGGGCGGCGTACCGAGCTGTCCTACGACAGCACAGGCCACATCACCAGCTCCGTTGAACTGGCTGGGACCACTCATGCCCGCGCTTCCGGCACGGTGGTCTACGACGGCCCCTACGACCAGCCAAGCAGCATCACCGACGCACTCGGCCACACCACACAGTTCACGTACGACACCAACGGCAACCTGACGAAGACCACCGACCCCGAAGGCCGCGAGACCAGCTACACGTACAACAGCGCCGGACAGGTCAAAACAGTCACCGACGCCTCGCACGCGGTCACGACCTACACCTACACCAACGGCAACCTCACGGCGGTCACCGACGCCGAAGGCCGCACCTCCACCCAGTTCACGGATGCCGCAGGCAGGCCGATCACGCTGACCGACGAGTCCGGCTCAGCAACTACCGTGACGTACGACAAGCTCAACCAGACCCGTACGGTCACCGACCCGCTGGGCCACACCGCCAAACTCGACTACGACGCCAACGGCAACCTCACCACCCTCACGGACGCCCGCGGCAACACCACCACCTGGGCCTACGACGACGCCGACCGACCGAAGTCGGCGACCGATCCACTCGGCGCGCAGGCACTGTTCGCCTACGACGCGGCCGGTTTCCTCAGGACGGCGACCAATCGGTCCGGCACGTCAGCCGTGGCCGAGTACGACCTGCTGGGCCGACCCAAGCGCACCCAGTACGGCGTGGACGCCCTGGGGCAGGCGGAGTCCACCGTCACCCATGCGTACTACGACAATGACCTGCCCAAGCAGATCAGCGACAGCCAGGCCGGCAACCAGTCCTTCACCTACGACGTCTACGACCGCCTCGTGTCCACCACAGGCCCCACCGGCACGGTCGGCTATGAGTACGACGCCGGGGACAGACGCTCCCAGATGACCGCAGCCGGGTCCACCACCACGTACGGCTACGACACCTCGGACATCCTCACCTCCATCAAGTCCGGTGCCCAGCAGGTCTCCTTCGGCCTGGACGCGACAGGCCGGGAGAAGACCGCTTCTCTGCCCGGCGGCGTCACCCGCACCACCGGCTACGACACCACCGGCGTCATCACATCCATCGCCTACGCCCAAGGCGCAACAGCCATCGGCAACCTGGCCTACACGCGCGACCAGCGTGCCTTGCAGACCGGCCTGACCGGTTCGCTGGCGAAGGTGGCCCTGCCGGCCGCGGAGAGCGGCACACAGTTCGGCAAGGACAACCGCATCACCAGCTACGACAGCCGCACCTTCACCTACGACGCGAGCGGCCAACTCAAGAACGACGGTCTGCGCACCTACACCTGGAACGCGCGCGGCGAACTGACCGGCCTGGCCAAGGCCGCAACCACCTCGTCATTCGGCTACGACGCACTCGGTGGGCGCATCTCGAAGACCATCGGCGGTACCGCCAGGCGGTACCTCACCGACGGTTCCAACCCGCTGGTGGAGCAGGACGGGTCGGGAGCGACCGCGGCCACCGTGGCCACCTCGGGCCTGGACGAATTCCTGTCCCGCACCGAGGACGGAAAGACCCAGGTCTACCTGACCGATGCCCTCGGCAGCGTGGTCGGCCTGGCCGGCAGTGACGGCACCGTCGCCACCACTTACGCCTACGACCCGAACGGCACCTCCACTGCTTTCGGCGCTGCATCGACGAACCCCTACACCTTCACCGGCCGCGAGGACGACGGCACCGGCCTGCTGTACTACCGCGACCGCTACTACGACCCCCAGACCGGCCGGTTTATCTCCCAGGACCCCAGCGGCCAGGCCGGCGGTACCAACCTCTACCAGTACGCCCTGTCCTCCCCCACGACCTACACCGACCCCTCCGGCAACAGCCCCATGATCGCCGGCTGTGTCATCGGCGGCCTGATGGACGGCGGTCTGGACTGGGTCACCCAGCGCCTCTCGGGCCGCAAGGTCAACTGGGGCCAGGTCGGCCAGTCCGCCGCCATCGGCTGCCTGTCCGGCATGCTCGGCGAAGGCCTCGGCGCCGCGCTCGGAGGCAGGGCAGGCTCCCGTGTGGCAGGGTGCGCGGCCCCCAACAGCTTCACCGGCAGCACCCCGGTCCTGATGGCCGACGGCACCCGCAAACCCATCAAGGACGTCACCATCGGCGACACCGTGATCGCCTCCGACCCCGAGACCGGGGAGACCGGCCCCCGCAAGGTCACCGCCCTGATCAAGGGAGACGGGGACAAACAGCTCGTCGACATCACCGTGGACACCGACGGGCCCAGCGGAGCCAGGACCGGCACCATCACCGCCACCGACGGCCACCCCTTCTGGATCCCGCGACTCCACGAGTGGATGGAGGCCGGCGACCTCAAGGCAGGTCAGTGGCTGCAGACCAGTTCCGGCACCTGGGTCCAGGTCACCGCCGTCCGCCACCACACCGAGCAGGCCTCGGTCTACAACCTGACCGTCGAGGACCTGCACACCTACTACGTCCTGGCGGCGGGCACCGCGGTCCTCGTCCACAACGACAACCCGCTCGTCTGCCCCTTGAGGGTCTACACCGACCTCCTCAGAATGGGTCCGGGACCCAACAGCGGCGCGACCAGCGTCCTGTGGACCCCGTCCGGCAACATGTACTTCAACTTCAGCCAGTCCAGGTCGGTGGCGGAAGCGAGCAACTGGCCCCTGGTCCTGCGGCGGGTGTACAACCAGCTCGGTCATCACCGGGGGTGCGCCGAGATCGGCTGCATGCTTGACGCCCTCAACGCAGGCGAAACGATCAAGGGGAGCCGTAGCCTCGCGATGGTGCACAAACCGTTCGACCACCTGCGCAACAGGGAGCTGATCCCAGCCTGCGACCAGTGCAGGAGCATCATGGACCGGCTAGGCATCACCGACACCCTCGGAGGCGGGTGACCCATCATGGGAACGATCTTGAAGGGGCTCCAGCGTATTCCCTGGGGCACCCTCGAAGTGCCCAGGGGCTCGGCAAGGGACATCCCCGGTCTGCTGTCCAAGGCGGCCTGGGCGGACCGCGAGAACGGCGATCTGGCCCTGGACCGCCTGGCCGATCTCGTCTGCGAGCTGGGTTTCGTCATCTCCGAGGCCACCGCTCCGACCGTGCCGTTCCTGCTGGAGCTGGCCGGGGCTCCGCAGGTGGCCTGCAAGGCCGAGACGTTGAAGCTCTTGCTCAACATCTACTCCTCGCAGGAGTGGAGCCGTTCCGCAGCGGGTGCACTGCCCAAGTACGCCGACAACTACACCCACAAGGTCCAGTGGGAGAACGACGCGCACCGCGCGGTGCTGGACGGCCGTCACATCATCGAAGGCCTGGCCGACTCCGTGGATCCCGACGTCGCCGAGGCCGCCACCAAGCTGTTGGAGGCGTTCGCCGCGGAGGAGGGCCGGTGACGCTCCGCCCGGTCCGGGCCGAGCGGGGGCATGGTCGGTGACCGTGACAAGCAGGCGGGGTGTCCTGCGCGCCTCCATTGCCGCCGCCGCAGTCGGCACCGGCGGCCTCACCGTGGCAGCCGTCACCTCCATGCGCGGCACATCCAGTCACCACAGCCCCGGAGCGGCGCATCTGCGCGATGTGGCCCCACTGCCGTATACACAGGTCATCGCTCTCGACCTCGTGCGGGGGAAAGGTGGCCGCGCTCACGCGCTGCACGCCGCGCAGCAGGTGGTCGCGGCGTTGGATGGCGGTGGGATCGCTGCCTGGTTGGCGCTGGGCGAAGGGGCCATCGCGGAGCCGAACGCCAGGCCGCGGCAACTGCTGAGGATGCCCGTCTTCTCCGGCGACGTACTGGATCCGAAGCAGTCGCATGGGGATCTGTTGCTTCAGATCACCGGGACGTCGACCAGTGCGGTGCGGGACGCTGCCGAGCGAGCCGTTCGCGGGCTGGCGCGGTGGCGGGTCCGCTGGCGTCTTGACGGTGTGCGTCCGGAAAACCGCACGGAGGACGGCCGAGGGCTGGCTCGCAACCCGTTCCACTTCACCGAGGGATACGGCAACCCCGCCACCTCCGCCGAGGTCACCGAACGCGCCGTCGTCACAGCGGACCAGGGCGAGCCGGCCTGGGCGATCGGGGGCAGCTACCAGGTAGTACGCATTATCCGGCTGGCCACCGGCTTCTGGGACCGCGACACCGTCCACGATCAGGAGCGCATCATCGGGCGGCGCAGGGACGGCCGTTGGCTGGACGGCACGCCCAGCGCCGAACGGCCGGTCTTCGCCGCCGATCCGCACGGCACCACCACACCGCTCGATTCCCACGTCCGCAGGGCCGCCCCCGACCGCCGCCATCCCCCGCCCCTGGTTCGGCGCGGCTACAACTACCGCCGTGGTACCGACGACCAGGGCCTGATCTTCTCCTGCTTCCAACGCGACTTGGCGGAAGGCTTCGAGGCTGTGCAGAAGCGGCTGGAGGGGGAGGCGATGGCCAAGTACGCCCTGACCGTCGGCGGCGGTTACTTTTTCGTCCCTCCACCCGGCGGCAAGTGGCTCAGCGCATTCACTTGAAGACTCGCATCGTCATGCCTACACGCACACCGCTGCGCCTCAGTGTGGGTTTGAGGGAAAGCGAACCGGCGGCAGCACGGTCCCTCACAACTCGCAGACACCAGCCAGTCGTACGCGGTGCAGGTGCTCGGCCAGGCCAGGGCGGCCTGGACCAAGAGTGAGTCCATGATGTTCACCACGGGCCAACTGGGAGTCCCGGTGATGCTGATGGTCGTCCATGACGGCCAGGCTGCGGCCGATCCCGACGCGCAGAACACGATCATGCGAGGGACCCCGGGGGTCTGAGCCCCGAACGCGTGGCCTTGTCCGGGCGGGATTTCGATAGGGGGTCTGGTCACCGAGACCGGTGATAGGGATCGACATAGGGCTCCAGCGACTGCCGGATCTCGTCCCGGACGGGGCTCATGAGCGGGCCGGGAGCGTAGTACCGGGCACGGGCCTTGCCGTGGGGGACGAGCCACCCGCGAGTGACGAGTTCGCGGATGTCGCGGATGGCCTGCTGGTCGCTGAGGTCGGCGTCCTGCTGGTAGACGGTGCGGCGGACCTTGGCGTCGGAGAAGGCCGGGAGCAGTGCGTAGACGACACGCTCGTCCAGGCCGGTCTTCTCGACGGCTTCGACCAGGTGGGTCCAAGCGCGGGACATCACTTCGAAACGCCGTTGGGCCTGCTGGGCCTGGCGGTGGTGCGCGGACAGGCAGAACCGGATCCAGGGGTGGGTGTCCCGTTCAGGGCTCCAGCGGGGACCGCCCACGTCCTCAAGGACCTGATAGTAGGCGTAGGTGTTCTGGCCGCGTCCGAGCCACTCCTCGATCGAGGAGAACTCGGGCGGCATCAGCGCCTCGCGGGAGAAGACCAACGTGGACAGGGCGCGGGACATGCGCCCGTTGCCGTCCTTCCAGGGATGGATCTTGACGAGGTTGAGGTGGGCCATCGAGGCGCGGACATGCACTGGCGCATCGCGATCGCCGTCGTTGAGCCAGTCGATGAACTCCCGCATCAGCACGGGGACTTCCGCGTGGTCGGGGGCGGTGTAGGCGGGTACCAAGGGGTCGTCGGGGCTGGTGACGTGGACAGGGCCGTCCCGCCAGCGGCCGGGTCGCTTGTCGAGGTGGTGGCCCTGGAGCATGAAGTGCAGGCCGTTGAGCAGGCCGGCGTCGTACCGGAAATCGTCACCGGCGTCGGCGAGGGCCTGGATGTAGATCGTGCCTCGCTGGTAGCCCTCAAGCTCTGCGCGGGTCCGGTCCCCGGTCTCCAGGGGTTCTTCGCCGGACATCAGGGCTTCCACGTCGTCGACCGTCGCGGCGTATCCCTCGATCGTGTTCGACCCCGCGATGGCGCGTGCGGTGAGGTTGCGGCGTAGTTGGCGCGTCCAGCGGGGAGTGGCCCGCAGCATGTGGCGCAGGGCGCGGCGCATGGCCTCGACCTCATCGAGCACCCGCAGATCGTCGGCGTCCAAACGTGGAGTCGAGTACAGCATGAAGCAATGACACGATGATTGTGTCATTGAGTCAAGGCGAGTTGAGACCTAGCGCACAGTCTCACTCGCTCATCGCTGGGCAGGGGGATCAGCGGGCGGGTGTCCGGCACATCTCACGATGCGGTACTCGGGGGGTGGAATCCGGACGCTCGTTAGACTGAGCCGACCGCGGTACAACGGCGTATGTGCGGAAAAGGGACGAACTGAGCGAGGAGCGCACGTGGGCCTTGTCGTGCAGAAGTACGGAGGCTCCTCCGTAGCCGATGCCGAGGGCATCAAGCGCGTCGCCAAGCGAATCGTGGAAGCGAAGAAGAACGGCCACCAGGTGGTCGTCGTCGTTTCCGCGATGGGCGACACGACGGACGAGCTGATCGATCTCGCCGAGCAGGTGTCACCGATGCCTGCCGGACGTGAGTTCGACATGCTGCTGACCGCCGGAGAGCGGATCTCCATGGCGCTGCTGGCCATGGCGATCAAAAACCTGGGCCACGAGGCCCAGAGCTTCACCGGCAGCCAGGCAGGCGTCATCACCGACTCGGTCCACAACAAAGCCCGGATCATCGATGTCACGCCGGGCCGCATCCGGGAGTCGCTGGACCGGGGCAACATCGCCATCGTCGCCGGCTTCCAGGGCGTCAGCCAGGACAAGAAGGACATCACCACGCTCGGCCGCGGTGGCAGTGACACCACGGCCGTCGCCCTCGCCGCCGCCCTCGACGCCGAGGTCTGCGAGATCTACACCGACGTCGACGGTGTGTTCACCGCCGACCCGCGGGTGGTCAAGAAGGCCCGGAAGATCGACTGGATCGCCTTCGAGGACATGCTGGAGCTGGCCGCGTCCGGCTCCAAGGTGCTGCTCCACCGCTGTGTGGAGTACGCCCGCCGTTACAACATCCCGATCCATGTGCGGTCCAGCTTCAGCGGGCTTCAGGGCACGTGGGTCAGCAGTGAGCCACGCATTCAAAAGACACAGCAGCGAGGGGATCAGAAGGTGGAGCAGGCCATCATCTCCGGTGTCGCGCACGACACCTCCGAGGCCAAGGTCACGGTCGTCGGCGTGCCGGACAAGCCGGGCGAGGCCGCCGCGATCTTCCGGACGATCTCGGACGCCGAGATCAACATCGACATGATCGTGCAGAACGTGTCCGCCGCCTCCACCGGCCTCACGGACATCTCCTTCACCCTCCCCAAGGCCGAGGGCCGCAAGGCCATCGACGCCCTGGAGAAGAACAAGGCCGGCATCGGCTTCGACTCCCTGCGCTACGACGACCAGATCGGCAAGATCTCCCTGGTCGGCGCCGGGATGAAGACCAACCCGGGCGTCACGGCCGACTTCTTCACCGCCCTGTCGGACGCGGGCGTGAACATCGAGCTGATCTCGACCTCCGAGATCCGCATCTCGGTCGTCACCCGCGCCGACGACGTCAACGAGGCCGTGCGCGCCGTGCACACCGCCTTCGGACTGGACTCCGACAGCGACGAGGCCGTCGTCTACGGAGGCACCGGACGTTGACCCCGGGGACGTCGGACGCGCGGACGTCCCGGCCGACGCTCGCGGTCGTGGGAGCGACCGGAGCCGTCGGCACGGTCCTGCTCCGGATCCTGTCCCAGCGGGCGGACATCTGGGGCGAGATCCGTCTCGTCGCCTCACCGCGCTCGGCCGGCCGCAAGCTGGCCGTGCGCGGCACGGAGACCGAGGTGCTGGCCCTGTCGGAGGACGTCTTCGACGGGGTCGACATCGCGCTGTTCGACGTACCGGACGAGATCGCCGCGCAGTGGGCCCCGGTCGCCGCGGCCCGGGGCGCGGTCGTCGTGGACAACTCCGGGGCGTTCCGGATGGACCCGGACGTGCCGCTGGTCGTCCCCGAGGTCAATCCGCACGCCGTGCACGCGCGGCCGCGCGGGATCGTCGCCAACCCCAACTGCACCACCCTGTCGATGATCGTCGCCCTGGGCGCGCTGCACGCCTCGTACGGGCTGCGCGAGCTGGTGGTGTCGTCGTACCAGGCGGTCAGCGGGGCCGGGCGGGCCGGGGTGGAGACCCTGCGGCAGCAGATGGCGCTGGTCGCGGGCACCGAACTGGGCACCCACCCCGGTGACGTGCGGCGGGCGGTCGGCGACAACACGGGGCCGTTCCCGGAGCCGGTCGCGCTGAACGTCGTCCCGTGGGCCGGGACGGCGTGCGAGGGCGGCTGGTCGTCGGAGGAGATGAAGGTGCGGGACGAGTCCCGCAAGATCCTCGGACTGCCCAAGCTGCCGGTGGCCGTGACCTGTGTACGGGTCCCGGTCGTCACCACGCACTCCCTGACCGTGCACGCCCGCTTCCAGGACGAGGTCACCGTCGCCGGGGCCCGCGAGGTCCTCGCCACCGCGCCCGGGGTCGTCCTCTTCGACAACCCGGAGGCGGGGGAGTTCCCGACGCCCGCCGACGTGGTGGGCACCGACCCGACCTGGGTGGGCCGGGTGCGCCGGGCGCTGGACGATCCGACGGCCCTGGAACTGTTCGTCTGCGGGGACAATCTGCGCAAGGGCGCCGCGCTGAACGCCGCGCAGATCGCCGAGCTGGTGGCGGCGGAACGGGTCTGAGGACGGGTGTGACAGCGGGTGTGAGCCGGTCGATGGCGCTGATCACTTGTATCGGACACCTTTGACCACCGAAGATTGGCGCTCAAGCATTTCCCTCCCCGTTCTCCGCAACCGTGCGCCGGGCGGGGAGCGTCTTTGCCGTCACCCTTCGGGTGGCGCAGGGGTGTGCACGATCACGGCGGGGACGCGGTGGTCCGGGCGTGGGGGCGCTCGTACATATGCGGTATATGCCATATAGGGGAAGAGCGGGACGGATGAGAACGGTGCCGGTTTCGCGGTGCGCCGCGAAAGGGACGGCAGACGCGTACAACCCCTTCGGGGGGACGCGTGTCCAACTGGCGTGGCAGAGGTACTCGACTTCCCAGCGGCGACCCGCGGCACGGCTCTACGGCCGCCCCGCGTCGCCCTCCGCCCCCGCGTGCCAGGGGCACCCGGCGGCATGCCGGTGATCGCGCCCATGCCCGCCGCGCGGCCCGCCCGCATCCCCAGTCAGCGTGACGGCGCCGAGGAGTCCGTGGCCGCCGGGACGACCGTCGACCACCTCACCGAGACCTACCGGGCGCACTACCGCTCGCTGCTCGGCCTCGCCGCCCTCCTTCTCGACGACACCGCCTCCTGCGAGGACGTCGTCCAGGAGGCGTTCATCCGTGTCCACTCCGCGCGCAAGCGGGTCCGTGACCCGGAGAAGACGCTCGCCTATCTGCGCCAGACCGTCGTCAACCTCTCCCGCTCCGCCCTGCGCCGCCGCATCCTCGGACTGAAGCTGCTGTCCAAGCCGATGCCGGACATGGCCAGCGCGGAGGAGGGCGCCTACGACCAGTTGGAGCGCGACTCGCTGATCAAGGCGATGAAGGGCCTCCAGCGCCGCCAGCGCGAGGTCCTCGTACTGCGCTACTTCGCGGACATGACGGAGGCCCAGGTCGCCCAGACCCTCGGCATCTCCCTCGGCTCGGTCAAGGCGTACGGCTCCCGCGGCATCGCGGCCCTGCGCATAGCCATGGAGGCCCCGGCGTGAGCGACCATCCCGAGGGACGCGACACCCCCGAGCCTCCCGAACCGCACGACTCCGACACCACCGGGTCCACGTCGGCACCGCTCGACGGTCCCGACTCTGACGCGCGCTCCGCATCGCCCACGGGGCCCCGCCCCGAGCCGTCGGGCGCGTCGCCCACCGAGCCGTCGGCCGGCTCGCGCCCCGGCGCGCCGGGTGCGGCCGATTCCGCCGGGCGGCCCGCTCCGTTCGCCGGATTCGCGTCGGTGCCCGGCCCGTCCGTCCCGTCCCCCCGACAGCCGAAGCCCTCGCACGCTGGGAACTCAACCGTGAACCACCACCTCGACGACCAGGGCCCCGAAGGGCTCGACTCGGACGAGCTGGCACTGCGCCGGATGCTGCACCAGGCGGTCCAGGAGATGGAACCGCGCGACGGGACGCTGGACCAGCTCCGCCGTGCCGTCCCCGCCCGCCGGGCCCGTAAGCGGCAGGCCGCCGTCGGTATGGCCGCCGCGGCCCTCTTCGTCGGCACCGCCGTACCGGCCGTGCTGCACGTGTCGGGCGCGGGCGGTTCCGACGCCAACCCTTCCATCGCCGGCCAGGCATCCCAGGCGCAGGGGGGCGCGAGTCAGGGCAAGGGCCCGGACGGCGGCTCCTCGGGCAGGGCCGGCGACTCCTCCGGTACGACCGGTGAGCAGAACCCGGGTGGCGCCACCGACACCGGGCAGACCAAGGGCACGGACAGCACCGGCGCCGGCAGCGGCACCGACCCCGACGCCACCTCGGCCGCGTCCGCACCGGCGTGCACACCGGCCCAGCTCGGCTCCGGCGGATCCACGGTCGCCGTCCCCGACGCGGGCGGTGTCGTCTACGGCAGCTTCCGCGTCAGCAACGTCTCCACCACCGGCTGCACGGTCGGCGGTGCCGTCTCCCTGACGACCGCCGCCCTGGGCGCGGCCGACGCCGCGAAGATCAGCGTAGTGACGCACGCCTCGGGGGACGCGGCGGCCGCCCTGCCCGACCCCTCCCTGTACGTGGGCCCGTACCTGCTGGCACCGGGCTCCGCCTACGACGTGAAGTTCGCCTTCGTGCCCTCCGAGACCTGCCCGAGCACGGGCGGCACCACCGGGGGCGGCACCGGCGGCGCGTCCTCCCCCTCGCCCTCGCCGACCGAACCGGTCAGCACCACCGGCGACACCGGCACCGGCACCACGGCCCAGCTCTTCACCGAGGACGGCCCGGCCGACGGCAGCGTCGTCGTCACCCACACGGCCGAGGGCGGCGGCCCGTCGGTCTCCGCGACCGTGCCGGGCGCCTGCGCGGGCACGGTCTACCGGACGGGCGTACTCGCCTCGTCCTGAGCCTCGTCCTGGGCCTTCTCGGAAACGGCGGTCGTGACGGCCGGGGCGGGGCTCTCCGCGGGAGCGATCCCGAGAGCCGCGTCCCGGGCGAACTCCACCTCGCGGCGCAGCAGCCGGAACCACATGAACACCACGAACCCGGCGAACACGAACCACTCGCCCGTGTAGCCCAGGTTCTGGAACGCCTTCAGATCGAGCCCGGTGCCCGGTGTCGTGCCCGCCGGGACGGTCGTCATCCCCCGGTCGGCGGTGGCCAGGGTCACCCAGGCGTCGTAGACGTCGTACGGCACGAGGTTGACGAGGGACGCGGCGCTGATCGCCGCCGTCTGGCCGTCGGGGAGGCCGCCGCGGGCGCTCACGCCGTTGTCGCCGGGCTGTTCGGACGCCTGGAGCGCGCCGGTGACGGTGACCTCGCCGGCCGGTGCCGCGGGGATCTTCGCCCCCTCGGGGCCGCCCGGCAGCCAGCCGCGCACGACCGGCAGCACCTCGCCGCCGTCGGTGCGCAGCAGGCCGAGGACGTAGAAACCGCTGCGGCCGTCCACCTCGCGGTCGGGCACCACGAGCTGCCCGGCGTACCGGCCCGAGGCCGTGACCTGCTTGCCCGCGGTCGCCTTGTCCACCGGGAGCAGTTCGGCGAGCGGCCGGGCCGGGTCCGTACGGGCGGCCTCGGCGCGTTCCTTCGCGACGCGCGAGTCGTCGACCCGCGACTCGAACCGGCTGAGCTGCCAGGAACCCATGAACACGCAGAAGGGGATGGCCAGCAGCACGAAGACGTTGATCCCCCACCAGCGGGGCGTCAGCAGGAACCGGTACACGCCCCCCACGGTACGGGGCGGCCGGGTGCGGCCGGGTGGCGGGGGTGAGAGCTTGGTGCGAACTCGTCCACAGGCTGGGTGCGACGTGGATCGTTTGTCGGCGCGGGCGGGCAGTATGGGGCCATGACTGAGAGCAACGGGTCCGCCGCGCCGGAGCGGACCGAGGAGATGCCGGCCTGGGAGAAGCGCTTCCGGGCGCCCCGGGTGTCCCTGCCCGACTGGGCGGAGGACGCGCCGGACCGCTCCCTGTTCGTGTCCAACGCGACGGGGACGTATGAGCTGTATGCCTGGGAGCGCGCCACCGGGGAGCAGCGTCAGGTGACGAACCGGGCGAACGGCACGACGGACGGCGTGCTCTCGCCGGACGGCGCGTGGATCTGGTGGTTCGACGACAAGGACGGCGACGAGTTCGGCGTCTGGCGCCGCCAGCCCTTCGAGGGCGGTGAGGACGAACTGGCCACGCCGGGCCTCGACCCCTCCTACCCGGCGGGCCTCGCCCTCGGCCGGGACGGGCGGACGGCCGTGGTGGGCCGCTCCACCGACGAGGACGGCACGACGATCCATGTCGCGCGGACCGGCGAGCCGCCGTTCGAGCTGTACCGCCACCGGGAGTCGGCGGGCGTCGGCGACCTCTCCCACGACGGTCGGCTGATCGCCGTCGAGCACACCGAGCACGGCGACGCGATGCACTCCGCGCTGCGCGTCCTGCGCCCGGACGGCACCACGGTCGCCGAGCTGGACGACACCGAGGGCGGCACCCGGGAACTGGGCCTGGAGGTGCTGGGCTTCGCGCCCGTGGACGGCGACACCCGGCTGCTCATCGGGCATCAGCGGCGGGGCCGCTGGGAGCCCCTGGTGTGGGACGTGGCGTCGGGCACCCAGACGGACCTGGCGCTCGACCTGCCGGGCGACGTCAGCGCCGAGTGGTACCCGGACGGCTCGGGCCTGCTGATCGTGCACAGCTTCGAGGCGCGCAGCGAGCTGTTCCGCTACGACTTCTCGGGCGGCGGCCTGGAGAAGGTGCCGACCCCCGCGGGCACGGTGTCGGGGGCGACGGCCCGGCCGGACGGCAGCGTGGAGTACCTGTGGTCCTCCGCCGCCCAGCCGCCCACCGTGCGCTCCACGGCGGGCGGTACGGTCCTCGACCCGCCCGGCATGAAGTCGCCCGGCTCGGTGCCGGTGGAGGACGTGTGGGTGGAGGGCCCCGGCGGCCGTATCCACGCCCTCGTGCAGAAGCCGGCCGGCGCGACCGGTCCGCTGCCCACCGTGTTCGACATCCACGGCGGCCCGACCTGGCACGACAGCGACGCGTTCGCGGCGGCGCCGGCGGCCTGGGTGGACCACGGCTACGCGGTGATCCGGGTCAACTACCGCGGCTCCACCGGGTACGGCCGGGCCTGGACGGACGCGCTGAAGGTGCGGGTCGGCCTGATCGAGCTGGAGGACATCGAGGCGGTACGGCAGTGGGCGGTCTCCTCCGGCCTCGCCGACCCCGCCCGGCTGATCCTCACCGGCGGCTCCTGGGGCGGCTACCTCACCCTCCTCGGCCTGGGCCTCCAGCCCGACGCGTGGGCGCTGGGCATCGCGGCGGTCCCGGTCGCCGACTACGTCACGGCCTACCACGACGAGATGGAGGCCCTGAAGGCGATGGACCGCACCCTTCTCGGCGGCACCCCCGAGGAGGTCCCCGACCGCTTCGAGGCGTCCTCCCCCCTCACCTACGTCGACCGGGTCACCGCCCCGGTCTACATCTCCGCCGGCGTCAACGACCCCCGCTGCCCCATCCGCCAGATCGACAACTACGTCAAACGCCTGGAACAGCGCGGCGCCGAACACGAGGTCTACCGCTACGACGCGGGTCACGGCTCCCTGGTCGTCGACGAACGCATCAAACAGGTCCGCCTGGAACTCGACTTCGCCGAACGCCATCTGGGGGTGTCGGGGAGGTAGGTCACGGGCGACCCCGGGCGGGCCCCGGCGCCCCGGAGCCGACTGCCCCGGGGCCGGCCTCGGCCGTCGGGGCGGCACGGTGGCTCCGGTGGTTCGGCGGGGCGAGCGGCGCCGGGCGGGCCCCGGTGCCCGGCGCCAGGGCCTTTCTTTCGGATCTGGCCGGCTCCGAGTGCCGGTGCGTCTCGGCGCGCCCCCCGGCAAGATCCGAAAGAGAGGCCCTAGCCGTCCCGGAGCCCCGTTCCGGCAGCTCCGGAGGCTCTGGCGCGGCCGCGGCGCCCGGTACTTGCGCGCTCCCCGACGTCTGGCTGAGGGAGCGCCCACCGCCGGTCGGCCCCGCCGCCCCGTGGGCCGCGTCGGGGCTGTGGGTGCGAGGCCGTGCCACCCGGTGCTTCCGGCGCTCCCCGAGGTCTCGCCGAGGGAGCGCCCGTCGCGGGTCGGCCTGGCCGGGGCCGTGGGCGCGAGGTCGTACTGCCCGGTGCTTCCGGCGCTCCTGGAGGTCTCGCTGAGGGCGCCTCCGCCGCCGGTCGGTCCGGCCGCTTCGCGGGGCCGCGCCGGGGCCGTGGGCGCGAGGTCGTACTGCCCGGTGCTTCCGGCGCTCCTGGAGGTCTCGCTGAGGGCGCCTCCGCCGCCGGTCGGTCCGGCCGCTCGGCGGGGCCCTGCCGGGGCGGTGGGTGCGAGGTCGTACTGCCCGGTGCTTCCGGCACTGCCCGAGGTCTCGCTGAGGGCGCCTCCGCCGCCGGTCGGTCCGGCCGCTCGGCGGGGTCCTGCCGGGGCGGTGGGTGCGCGGTCGTATTGCCCGGTGCTTCCGGCGCTCCCCGAGGTCTCGGCGAGGGCGTCCCCGTCGCCGGTCGGACCGGCCGCTCCGCTGGGCCGCGCCGGGGCCGTGGTGCGCGGTCGTATCGCCCGGAACTACGCGCGGCCGGCGCCCCGGCCCCGGCGGCCCAGGAGTTCTGCGAGGCCCCGGCGGGTGGCGGCCAGGACCACTCGGTCCTCGTCGCGGAGGACGTAGGTGTCGGGGAGCTGCCAGATCAGGCCCGAGCCGCCGTGTCCCTCCTCGCCCGTGTCCAGGGCGAGGACGCGCCAGCGGCCCGCGCGGAACGCCTCGCCGACCGTGCGGCCGGTGAGCTGGGCGTGTTCGCCGACGACCAGCGCGGCGAAGAGGAGGACCCGGCGTTCCACCGGGATCGCCCCCAGGATCTGCCGGCCCATCATCGCCCCGGCGAAGGACGGCGCCGCCAGGTGCGACACGCTCCGGCTGCGGGTCAGCGCCTGCGGGTGCGCGGCCCGCAGGGTGCGGTACACCGCCGTCGCGAAGTCGTCGTCGTACAGCCGCAGCACCACCCGCAGATCGGGCCGCAGCGTACGGGCGTACAGCGCGGCCTCCAGGTTCGTGGTGTCGGAGCTGGTCACCGCGAGCAGCGCGTGCGCGCGGTGGATCTTCGCCGCCTCCAGGACCCCCTCCTGCGTGACGTCCCCCAGCACCACCGGCACCCGCAGCCGCCGCGCCACCGCGACCCCGCGTGCCTCCGGCCCGGCCTCGACGCACACCACCGGGATCTCCAGCTCCCGCAGCCGGATCAGCACCCGGGTGCCGATCTTCCCCAGCCCGAGCAGCACGACATGCCCGCTCAGCCCGCGCGGCGGCCGCCGTACCGCCGCCGGTCCGCGGAAGGTGCCCAGTGCCTCCAGGACCGCCGCCAGCAGCACCGGCAGCAGCAGCAACCCCATGAGCCCGGTGAGGAGTTGCAGCACCTGCCGGGCCGTGGAGGCCCCGACCGCCGGTTCGTTGATCGCGAACAGGTCCAGCAGCGTCAGATACAGCGCCCCCAGCGGATGCACCCCGGTCACCAGCCCCAGCGCCACCGCCAGCGCGAGCACACACCCCACGAGCCCGGCCAGCGACCACCGCAGCCGCCGTGAGAACAGCGAGGCGAACGGCACCACCCCGCCCCGCCGCCCGGACGGCAGCGCGGACCCCGCCGAGTACGACACCTGCTCCAGCACCACCGAACCGCGCCGCCCGGCCGCCGCCCGCTCCGCCGCCGCGTCCGGCAGCAACTGGGGCCCCTGGTCGCCGCTGTCCTCCGAACCGTCCGCGTAGGCGGGGTCGTTGCCCGGCGCGGAGAGCAGCGCGAGCGTGGCGAGACCGTCCGGTACGGCGCTCTCCCCGGGCCCGGGCGCGGGGCGTTCCACCGCCCGCAGCATCAGCCCGTCCGTCTGCACGACCCGGGTCGTCCCGACGACGGCGGCCGCGGCCAGCGCGGGCGCGGCGGTCACCGAGTCGGACAGTACGGTCGTGGACGCGTCCCCGATCCCGGCCCCCGGCTCGTCGCCGTAGACCAACGTGGCCGCCTGGTCGAGGAGTTCGGAGATGTGCGCACCCAACCGCCGGTTGTAGAGCCGCAGGACGAGCCGCAGCCTCGGGTTGAGCCGGCGGGCGGTGAGCGCGGCACGGATGTTGGTCTCGTCGTCGTCGTACACGAGCGCCAGCGCCGCCGCCCGCCCCACCCCCGCCTCGGCGAGCACCGCCTCGGTGGCCTCGACCGCCTCCAACGTCCTCTCCCCGCCGCCCGGTTCACCCCCGGAGGGCGAGGTGCCGTTGCCGCCGCCCGCCCGGCCGACGGCCGCGCTCACCATCCGGTCGAGCAGCGCCGCGGACACCGAACGGGCCCGCCCCACCACCGGCGGCCGCGCCACCCGGTCGGCGGGCGGTACGACGAGGGTGACCTGCTCCTCGTAGACTCCCCGCAGTTCGGCGGCGAGCCGGTGCGCGAGTCCGTCGTCGCCGCACACCACCATGTGCGCTCCGGCGCCGCCCGGCGCCCGGCCCTGATTCGGAAGGCTCCCCACGAGGGAGAAGACTGCCTCACCCGGCCGGCAGGTTCCACGCCGGAGGTGAACATGCGGTGTGCAACGACCGTATGCAGGGGGAGCCAGGGCGACAGACGAAAGCGACAGACAGGCGGAGGTGTTCAGGACGTGGCCGTCACCGACAAGGCCCCGCGCCACGACCCGCCGCGCGACAAGACCCCGCGCGACAAGACCCCGCGCGACAAGACCCCGCGCGACAAGACCCCGCGCGACGAGCCCCCGGCACCGCCGCGGTTGTCCTCCCCGCTCGTCCTCACCCTCGTCCTGGTCCTCCTCGTCCTGCTCCAGAGCCCCGTCCGCCGCGCCCTGTCCGCCCCCGTGATGCAGAGCTGGACCACGGTGTTCGTGGCGGTCGTGCTCCAGGCCCTGCCCTTCCTGGTGCTCGGCGTCCTGCTGTCGGCGGCCATCGCGGTCTACGTCCCGCCGTCCTTCTTCGCCCGCGCGCTCCCCTCCCGCCCCGCGCTCGCCGTACCGGTCGCCGGGGTCGCGGGCGCGGTGCTGCCCGGCTGCGAGTGCGCCTCGGTCCCGGTGGCCGGCGCCCTGGTCCGCCGGGGCGTGACCCCCGCCGCCGCGCTCGCCTTCCTGCTCTCCGCCCCCGCCATCAACCCGATCGTGCTGACGGCGACCGCGGTGGCCTTCCCGCGCAACCCCGAGATGGTCGTGGCCCGGTTCGCCGCCAGCCTCCTCGTGGCCTGCGCGATGGGCTGGCTGTGGCAGCGGGTGGGCCGCACCGACTGGATGCGGCCCCCGGCGCACGCGCACCACGAGGGGCAGACCAAGGGCGCCGCGTTCTGGGACGCGGTCCGTCACGACGTGATGCACGCGGGCGGCTTCCTGGTGGTGGGCGCGACGGCGGCGGCCACCCTGAAGGCCGTCGCCCCGGAGAGCTGGCTGCGCACGGCCGCCGACAACCCGGTGATCGCGGTCCTCGCCCTGTCCGTCCTCGCCGTCGTCCTGTCCATCTGCTCGGAGGCGGACGCGTTCGTCGCCGCGTCCCTCACCCAGTTCTCGCTGACCGCCCGGCTGGCGTTCCTCGTCGTGGGCCCGATGATCGACCTCAAGCTGTTCGCGATGCAGGCGGGCACCTTCGGCCGCGCCTTCGCCCTGCGCTTCGCGCCCATGACCTTCGTGCTGGCCGTCGCGTCCGCCGTCCTGACGGGAGCGGTCCTGCTGTGAACCGACAGTCCCAGGCCGCCGTCCTGTTCCTGCTCGGCGCGGCCCTGCTGCACGCCGGCACCACCGACCTCTACCTGCGCTACGTCAAGTCCGGCCTGCGCCCGCTGGTGCTGGCCGCCGGGGCCGTCCTGATCGTCACGGCGCTGGCGACGGTCCGGTACGAACGCCGCCGCGCCAAGGCGCAGGGGGCGGAGGGGGCCCACGTCCACCCCGAACCCCGCGTCTCCTGGCTGCTCGTCCTCCCGCTGCTCGCCCTGATCCTCGTCGCCCCGCCCGCCCTCGGCTCCTACAGCGCGACCCGCACCGGCACGGCCCTCCAGGAACCCCTGGCCTACCCGCCGCTCCCCGCCACCGGCCCGCTGAGCCTGAGCCTCGTCGACTACGCGGGCCGTGCCGTCTACGACCACGGCCGCACCCTCGCGGGCCGCGAGGTCGAGGTCACCGGGTTCGTCGCCCTCGACCACGACGGCACCCCGTACCTGATCCGGATGGCCCTCAACTGCTGCGCCGCGGACGCCCAGCCGGTCAAGGTCGCCCTCACCGGCCGTATCCCGCCCGTGCTCCAGCCGGACACCTGGCTCACCGTCACCGGCACCTACACCCCGCGCCGCACCGAGGACCCGGTCAACGGCGGACCGATCCCGTTCCTGAAGGTGACCGCCGCCGAGCCGGTGAAGGCACCCCGGGACCCGTACGACGAGTCCTGGAACAACTGAGCGCCCCTTGACCTGCCCGTACGCGCGGCCGCCGGGTACTGTCGGCCTCGCCGGCACCATGATCGGCGACCAGGCTGAGGGGATCCGGGTCCCGCGAGGGACCGACGGGGGAGTGGGGGCTGCTGTCATGACACTGAACGCTCGGGGACGCGGGGCCACCTCGGTGGCGGTGACCGCCGCGGCGACCGCCGCCGTGACCGCGCTGACGCTGCTGCCCGCGACCGCCGCCGGGTACCCCGCCTCCGCCGGCCCCTGGGGCACCGCCACCGCGCTGACCGGCGACCAGGGGCAGCAGGGTCTGATCGACGTCCGTACCGCCGCCGACGGCACCGCGTTCGCCCTGTGGCGCGACAAGGCGGCCGGCGCCTCCACCTGGGAGATACGGGCGGCGGTGAAGGCCGCCGACGGTGACACGTGGAGCGCCCCGCACACCCTGCTCACCGGCGTCGGCGCGAGCGCCGAGGCCCGGCTCGCCGTGGCCCCCGACGGGCGCGCCGTGGTGACCTGGGTGGCCGGCAGCGGCACGGACGGCTCGCTGACCGCCCTCGCCGCCACCTGGGACCCGAAGGCCCGCACCTGGTCGGCGCCGGCCGGACTCACCGCCCACGACGGCCTCAACCTCTCCACGCCCCAGGTCGCCGCCGCGGCCGACGGCACCCTCACCGCCGTATGGACGCAGGGCTCGCGTGCGCTTCAGTTCGACGTGGTGAGCGCCACCCTCGCGCCCGGCGCCACCGGCTGGTCCGAGCCGAAGACCCTGGGCGGCGTCACCACCGGCTCGGTGGACGACCTCGCGCTCGCCGTGGCGCCCGACGGCGCCGCCACCGTCGTCTGGGACGCCTACGACTTCTTCACCGGCGCCCACGCCGTCACCACCGCCACGCGCACCGCCGCCGGTGTCTGGAGCGGCGCGGCCGCGCTGCCGGGCGCCGACGCCTCCGTCGGGGACGTGCGCGTGACGATGGACGCGAAGGACGCGACCACCGTGCTCTGGCTCGACGTCACCGACCCGGACACGGGCACCGGCGACCTCAAGTCCGTGACCAGGAAGACCCCTTCGGCCGCGTGGGGCACCGCGCAGACCGCCGCGGCCGCCGTCCGCCCGAGCGACGACAGCGGCCCGCTGACCGCGCCCGACGGCGATGTCACCTACGTGTGGACCGGCTGGAGCGCCGCCGCTGGCACCCCGGTCGTCCAGACCGTCACCCGCGCCGCCGCGACCGGCACCTGGTCCCAGCCGAAGACCCTCTCCACCGGCTATGTGAAGTGGCAGGTCTCGGCCGCGATCGGCGGCGACGGCACCGTCCAGGTCGTCTGGCCGCAGACGCCGTCCATCGACAACGGGAACGACAACTCCCTCCAGTGGGCGGTCCGTTCGAACGGCGCCTGGAGCGCGGCGACCGCCGTGAACGGCGCGTCCGTGCCCGCCGTCCCGAACACCGACGCCCTCACCGGCGAGGTGGCCGCGGGCCCCGACGGCCGGGCCACGGTGGTGTGGCGCGAGGCGGCCTACCCGGGCGGCGGCGCGTACACCTCCCGCCTGTGGGGCCGTTCGCAGACGCTGCTCGCCAAGCCGGTCGTCACCCAGAAGGCGACGCTCTCCGGGACCGCGCGCACCGGCTCCACGCTCACCTGCTCCGCCACCGCGACCGGCCTCCGCGTCACCACGGCCTGGTCCTGGCTGCGGGACGGCAAGGCGATCGCGGGCGCGACGGCGAAGACGCGCAAGCTGACCGCCGACGACCACGCCCACAAGGTGTCCTGCCGGGCGACCGCCGCCAACCCGGCCGGTTCGGTGGTCTCCACCTCCGCCGCCGTCACGGTCGCCGCGGGCCCCGCGCTCAAGCCGACCAAGGCGCCCTCGGTCTCCGGCACCGCGAAGGTCGGCCGCAAGCTGACCGCGAACCACGGCACCTGGACGCCGTCCGCCACGTCCTACACCTACCGGTGGCTGCGCGACGGCAAGGCGATCACGGGGGCCACCCGGTCCACGTACGTCCTGGCCAAGGCCGACAAGGGGAAGAAGATCACCGTGAAGGTGACGGCCCGTCGCACGGCCTGGACGAACGGCTCGGCGACGACGGCGGCGGTCACGGTGCGCTGACGCTCCGCGGGGTTTCCGGGGCCGGCCGCATGGCTGGTCCCGGGACTGCTCCCGAGGCTGTTCCCAGGGCGGGGGATTTCCGCGCTACGGCGCGGTTAAGTCTCCCGCAAACTCTGGTGGCCGGGGGGTGATCACCCCATGATGGTGGCATGACGGCGGCCTGGCATGCCCTGAACCGACTGACGACCTGGCCGGACCTCACCGAGGTCCGGCCGAGCTGTGGCACCGGCCGGGCGCTGCGCTCGACCAGGGCCGAGATCGCGCACTTCCACTCGGGGCGCAGCGTCGATCTGCACCTCACGGCCGGAACGATCCGCCGCTTCGAGCACGACCTCGGCCACTCCACGGCGATCCGGCTGGTGCCGGGTTCGCACTGGGTGACGGTCCGGATGGAGTGCGAGGCGGACATCGGTCTGCTGATGACCCTGATGAGCGCGGCCCTCAAGGCCCACCACACCTGGCCGGCCACGACCGAGACCCCGACGGTCCGCTGCAACGACCGCCGGGAGGCGGCGCTTTCGCATCGGGCGCGTCTCTGACGCGCGCTCCGTGTAGTTCCGTACTCCTCCCGGCCGCCCGCACTCCCGTCAGACGTTGACGCCGAAGTCCGCCGCGATCCCGGCCAGGCCGGAGGCGTATCCCTGGCCGACGGCGCGGAACTTCCACTCCGCGCCCGCCCGGTACAGCTCGCCGAAGACCATCGCCGTCTCCGTGGAGGCGTCCTCGGACAGGTCGTAGCGGGCGATCTCCTGGCCGCCGGCCTGGTTGACGACCCGGATGAACGCGTTGCGGACCTGCCCGAAGCTCTGCCCGCGGTTCTCGGCGTCGTGGATCGAGACCGGGAAGACGATCCGGTCGACCCCGGCCGGCACGGCGGCGAGGTTCACCTTCACCGACTCGTCGTCGCCCTCGCCCTCGCCGGTGAGGTTGTCACCGGTGTGCTCGACGGACCCGTCGGGGCTGCGGAGGTTGTTGTAGAAGACGAAGTGCTGGTCGGAGAGGACCTTGCCGGACGCGTCGAGGAGCAGCGCGGAGGCGTCGAGGTCGTAGTCGGTGCCGGTTGTCGTCCGGACGTCCCAGCCGAGGCCGACCAGCACGGCGGTCAGTCCGGGCGCCTCCTTGCTGAGCGAGACGTTGCCGCCCTTGGACAGGGTTACTCCCACGGTGTGCTCCTCCTCGGCGTGCGCGACCGGCCCGGTGCCCCGGACCCGATCTTGAATCTACAGCACTGTAGATATACGGGACCGGGCTTCCGCGATTCCGGGGCAGGCGTCGATACGATGGCCGACCGGGAAACGGACGGTGGCGGCGGCGGAGAGGGGACAGGGCGTGACGGACGACGACCGGCAGCGCCCCCGACGGCGGGGACAGGGCGAGCTGGAGGCACTGGTGCTGTCGGCCCTGCGGGAGGCCGGCGAACCGGTGACGGCCGGCTGGGTGCAGGAACGCCTCGGCGGCGACCTCGCCTATACGACGGTGATCACCATCCTGACCAGGCTGCTCGGCAAGGGCGCGGTCACCCGCGAGCGCTGTGGACGCTCCTTCGCCTGGCTCGCCGCGTCCGACGAGGCCGGTCTCGCCGCGCACCGGATGCGCCGGGTGCTGGACGGCGAGCGCGACCGCGGGGCGGTGCTCGCCAGCTTCGTCACCGGTCTCGGCCCCGACGACGAGCGGCTGCTGCGCGAGCTGCTGGACCGGCCGGAGGCCGACTGAGTCCCATGGGCCTCTTCGTCTTCCTGCCGCTGGTCCTGCCTCTCACGGCCTGGCCGGTCGCACGGCTCGCCGAACAGCGGCTGCACCCGCGCACCGCGACCCGGCTGCTGACCGGCGTGGCCGCGGTGATGGCGGTGTGCAGCACGGTCTGCCTCGGGCTGCTGATGGTCGTCGGCACCGCCCAGTTGCCCGGCAACCCGCTGCCGGACGCCTGGTCCGACCCCGAGGTCCGCGCGGCCGTCCCGCACGACGAGATCGCCGGCCGGGCCGCCGTCCCCACCCTGTGCGTGGTGGCGGTGGTCTGCGCCCGGACCCTGTGGCGGCACCACCGGGTACGCCGCCACGCCCACCGCGCCCTGGCCGGCCTGCCGACCACCCAGGTCGCGGTCCTGCGGGACGCGACGGCGGCTTACGCGTATGCCCTGCCGGGCGGCGGCGGACGGTACGGCTCCGGGGGAGGGCGCGGATCTGGTGGACGGCGCGGATCTGACGGACGGTATGGACGGTACGGCCCAGGCCGACTGAACGGCCCCGGCTGGCGGCACGGCTTCGGCCGCATCGTCGTGACCTCCGCCCTGCTCGACTGTCTCGAACCCGCCGAGCGGCGCGCCCTGTTCGCCCATGAGCGGGCCCACCTCGCCGCCCGCCACCACCGCCATCTGCTCGCCGTACGACTGGCGGCGCAGGCCAACCCGTTCCTGCGCCCGCTCCGCACGGCCGTCGCCTACACCGCGGAGCGGTGGGCCGACGAGGAGGCCGCGCGGGCGGTCGGCAGCCGCCGTACCGTGGCCCGGGCGATCGGCAAGGCCGCGCTGGTCTCGCACGGCGCCGCGCCCCCGCCGGGCCTGGCGGCCCTCGTCCCACCCGGGGTGGCGGCACCGCCCGGTCTGGCGGCCCTCGTCCCACCCGTAGCGGCGCCCCCGCCGGGCCTGGCAGCCCTGGTCCCACCCGGCGCCGCACCACCCCCCGGCCTGGCGGCCCTGGCCGGGCTGCCCGCCTTCGCCGCGCCCGCCCCCGGCCCCGTGCCGCGCCGGGTGACGGCCCTGCTCGCCCCCGCCCCCACGCCCCGCCACTGGGCGTCCGTCTTCACCACCGTCGGCCTCGCCGTCTGGTGCGCCGCCGCGGGGACGGCCGTCTCGGCGATGTCCTCGGCGAACGCGGCGGTGACGATGCTGTTCATCCTGCACGCGGCGACCCCGCTCTGAACCCGCCACCCCCCGCGCCTCACTAAGATCATCGACGGGGGATCGGATCAAGTAGGCGCGCACGTGAGGGAGTTGGGCCGACCCGATGCAGCACGACCTGGCCGAGCGGTGCCGGGCGATCACCGGGACCCGCTGGTTCTCCGTCGCCGTCCTCGCCCTCATCCTCGCCAACGCGCTGGTGCTGGGCGTCGAGACGTACACCGGCTTCGCCGCCCGCAGACACGACGAGCTGAAACTCGTAGAGCACTGCTTCCTGGCCGCGTTCACCCTGGAGATCCTGCTGCGCGCCGGCGCCCACGCCGACCGCCCCCGCGACTTCCTCCGCGACCCCTGGAACCTCTTCGACCTCGCCGTCGTCCTGTGCGCGTTCCTGCCGGTCATCCGCGAGAACGCCACCGTGCTGCGGCTGCTGCGCCTGGCCCGGGTCCTGCGCGCGGCCCGCTTCCTGCCCCAACTGCGCATCGTCCTGGTCGCGGTGGCCCGCAGCCTGCCCGGCACGGTCAGCTTCCTGCTGGTCGGCGCGCTGCTCCTGTACGTGTACGCCATGGTCGGCTGGCTCTTCTTCGCGGCCGAGGACCCCGAGCACTACGGCTCCCTCGGCCGCGCCGTCCTCACGCTCTTCCTGCTGATGACCCTGGACGGCCTGGGCGACGCCGTCCGCGCCGGTCTGGAGATCTCCCGCTGGAGCATCGCGTACTACGCCTCGTACGTCCTGCTGGGCTCGTTCGTCCTGGTGAACGTCCTGATCGGCGTGGTCCTGACGTCGTTGGAGGAGGCACGGGACATGGAACGCGACCTGGAGGCCCCCGAAGCTTCCGCTCCGCCCTCCTCGCAAGAGATCCTGCACGCCCGTGTCACCGCCGCGCGGCAGGCGCTGGCGGACCTGGAGCGCAGCCTCGCCGAACTCACGCCCCCTCCGCCGTCCCCGCCGCCCCCGGAACGTGACCCCGCCCGCCCCTCGCGCTGAACCGTTCCGCCTGTAAGGCTCAGCCCGTGACCTACGTAGTGACCGTTGACATCTGCATCCCGGAGGGCACTCCGGAGCTGGACCCGCTCCAGCGCGCCGGCGCCGTGGCGCTCGTCGAGGACGGACTGGACGCCGTCCGGGCCGTCGAGGGCCCCGACGGCGTCCAGGTCGACGTGCTCGACACGATCGTGGCCGTCCACCCCGGCGGCGCCCTGCTGAAGGTCGTCGTGGACGCCCCGGCCCTGGAGTTCGCCGAGGGCTCGGTCCAGGTGCTCGTGGACGAACTCCTCGAACGCACCGAGGTGTTGGCGGACTGGACGATCGAACGGTGCGAGGTCGAACTCCACCAGGACCTGGCCAGGGAGAGCCTCGCCGCCGCCGACGGCCCCGACGCCCCGCCCGACGACCTCGCCCTCCGCAGGGCGCGGCACACCGCGGGCGCGCCGTCCGCGCAGAACGCGGGGGAGGGCGCAGACGGCCCCGACGGCGCCGCGACGAAGGCACGGGCCGCCCGCGCCAGGATGCTGGAGCTGGCCGCCGAACTGCGCGCCTTCCCGCCGGCGGTGTTCGGCGTGGAGGCGGACGACGACAGGCGCGCCGTCCCCGCGGAGAGCGCCCGGCTCGCCGCCGGCGCCCTGGTCCACGCGACCGACACCCTGGTGGACGAACTCTTCGAGGACGTACAGGTCCTGGCCCAGGAGGACGCCACCGTCGCCGAGTGCGAGGGCCCGCTGTGGCACCTGGAACGCCTCCCCGACCGTTACGCGCTCCAGTACGACGCCCGTTTCGCCCGCCGCTTCCTCGTCACGGTGATCGCGCTGACCACCCGGTTCACCGACGGAAGCTTCCAGCACCTGAGCTGTGTGGCCGAGGAACTGGCCCTGCGGTTCCTCCTGAACGAGGCGACCACCACCCTCGAACTCCACGACCTGCTCGACGACCACGTCTCCACGGCCCTGGCCAACCTCGCCGACGCGCTCTGCATCGACACGGACCACGACCGCGTCCACCACCCGACCGCTCTCCTGCCCTTCACCTCCTGGTTCACCCCGTTCACGGAGGACAGCTACGCCCACCCGTCGACGACGGACGAGCCGGAGGCGGCACCGCAATAGACCGGAGGCGGCACCGCAAGAGAACCGGAGGCGGCACCGCAAGAGAAATGCACAGGTGCCTCATATATCCCTGTGGGCTCCGTTAACATGTTCGAAATCGCGCAACGAGCACAACGAGCACATGGGCAGAGCATTGAGAGAAACCGGACTTTTCCGCGGAATCACCCCCCGCGCGATACTGTGGGCCACCGCCGCCGCGGTGGCCCTCGGATTCCTCATAGCCCTCGAATTCACCGCGCGCCATTACGACATACCGGGCCCGATCACCGTCCAGGCCCGCGAAGCGGTATTCCCGCCCAAATCAGGCTTTCTGCTCTACGCCGGCATGGCGCTCATGATGGTGGTCCTCCCCTGGCGGCAACGCCTCACGGCGACCGCCGCCGCCATCGGTATCGACGTCGTCATCGCGGCCGTCCGCTGGGCGGCGGACCTGGGGAGCACCGAGGGCCACTTCTTCGGCAACGGCGCCCTCTGGGTCCTGCTGGCCTACGGCGTCATCGCCCTCACCCGCCGCACCGGCCCGGAACGCGTCCTGCTCCTCAAGGGCGTCGGCCTGGGCCTGCTCCTGGTGGCGGGCCGCAAGGCGGGCGACACCTGGCTGCTGATCACCTCGAAGTCCCGCCCGATCGTCCTCGACCAGTACATGGCGACCGCCGACCACGCGCTCGGCAACCCGTCCTGGCTGGTAGGCCGTCTCGTCACCGCCACCGGCGCGATCGGCTTCAACATCCTGGACATCGTCTACGGCCAGCTCGCGGTGGCCGCGGTCGTCGTCTCGCTCTACCAACTGCGCAATGTCGCCGCCGAACGCCGTTTCCCGGCCCACCACCTGGTCCGCACGTTCCTGGTGATCGGCCTCCTCGGCCCCGGCATCTACATGATCTACCCGGTCGTCGGCCCGATCTTCGCCTACGGCACCGGCGCCGCCCACTGGGAGTCCGTCAGCCTCTGGACGGACCCGCCCGCCACCGTGCACTGGGCGGTCGCCGACCTGTGGCCGAACACCCCGCCCCCGGTCGGCACCCCGCAGCACATGCCGTTCGACGAGATCACCCCGCGCAACTGCATGCCCAGCCTCCACACCGCCTGGGCGACCGCCATCTACATCCACACCAGAAAGGCCCCCCGCTTCCTGCGCCACGCGGGCACCTTCTGGCTCCTGGCCACCCTCTGCGCGACCCTCGGCTTCGGCTGGCACTACGGTGTGGACCTCATAGCGGGAGTGGTCTTCGTCCTGACGATCGAGGCGGCCCTGAGGGCCCAGGCAAGAGGCTGGGACACGTCGTCGACCTGGCTGGTGACCTACGGCACCACGGTCTTCGTCACCCTCCTCCTCACCTACCGCTACCTCCCGACCCAGATGGCCCACCACCCCTGGCTGGCGGGCCCCCTGCTCCTCCTGGCGATGGCGTCGGTGATCTACGCCTACATCCGCACGACGACGAGGTGGCACAGCGGCCCCACGCCGACCCCGGAGAACGAGCCACAGCCGCAACTGGTCTGATGCCCCGGCCGGCCTGCTCACAGGTCGTCGTCATCGACGGGTTCGGGCTGCCGGGTGTAGGCGAGGTCGAGGACGTAGCGTTCGGTGACGGGGCAGTTGGCCCACGCCTGGGTGAGGCGGTCTTCGAAAGCGTCGTCCGTGGGCTGGTCGAGGCTGCTCTCGTAGTAGTCGGCGGTCGCCCGGCGGCCTTCCCACCAGGCGTGGCCTTCGTAGACGCCAGGGCGGGGCAGAGCCATCTCCCCTGCCGGGCCGTATTCGAGCTGGTTGACGACGAGGATGCCGGTTCCGGATTCGATTCTCACAGGGACATGGCCCTCGGCATCGGCGGGTGGGACCGGCGGGGAGTCCCAGACGCGGACCACGACCTCGACGTCGATGTCGGGCTGAAGACTGCGGATGTACACGTGGTAGCCGTTGCCGGCCACCACGTGCCTGCGGGCAGCGACCATGGCGTCGTCGTCGCCGAGATATGCGTCGGCGTCGTACACCTCCACGACACGGCGGGCCGGTGTGGCCTTGCACGTGTATTCGGCCAGGAGCGCCATGTGCCGCTGCCCTTCCGTCAGTTGGTGATCTTCAGATAGAAGGCGTCGCCGTCCAGGATCCGGTTGAGGGTGTACATCTGATCGAGCCTGCGGCCGCCGGTCTCATTGTCGTCGCCCTCGATGAGCCTGACAGAGAACCGGTTGTCGCCCTTCGTGGAACCTTCCTTGGTGGAGGCGAAGGGATACTCGTCACACTGGAGTCCGGTTCCCGAGTAGTCGCCCCATACGATTCCGCATTCCTTGATGGAGCGGGTGCGGTTCTTGTGCTGCTTCTCCGGGTCGATCATCCGGTGCAGCGGTTCCTTCGCTCCTGGAACAGTCTTGCCCGGCCAGGAAGGGAAGGTGCGCTCCGGACGGTTCAGGGCGTCGTAGATGTGCAGTGCACTTTCGTTGACGGCCGGGTCCTTCTGGCTCATCACCAGTTCCACACGGGCCTTGGTGAAGACAGTGCCCTTGAACTTGCCGCCGACCTTTCCTGCGTAGTCGTAGCGAACGCTCGAGGTGTATGCGTTGCCTCCCCCCGTGAAGGGAGCGGCATTGGGTGAGCTGGCAGTCAAGTCCATCGAGACAGTGGAGAATACGCGCTGCTGCTTGCCCTGATCGTACAAAGCGCCCTTGTCCGGAGAGGTATACGTGAGGGTCCAGTGCGGCTTGCTGTCCCACGCGCCGAGCAACTCGTCACGGGCATCGGTCTGCGGCGCGGTCACCTTGGGATCCGGATCGCTGTCCGATGCGTTGACGTTGTCGCGGAAGTGCTGTCCGAGCCGCCACTTTTTGGCGTCCTCCGTGGGTATGGGTTGGACGCGTATGTTCTCGATGCTGGCGACGTAGTCGACGCGTCGGCTGCCGTCGTAAGCGAAACCGAGTACCCATTGGTCGAACCAGAGGCGGCCTAGTGTTGTGGTGCCCCTGACGTCCCGCAGGACCAGGTCGAAGGGCCGCTTCTGGCAACTTTCGAAGCGGGACTTGATCCACCCCGTGGCGGTCTTGGCCTGCGCTGCGTGATTGGCGCATTGCTGGCGGAGATCGTGCTGGTCGCCGGGAGGCGGGTCGACCGCCGCCTGCCGCTTCGCGGACTTCGGTCCCTGGGATCCGGCGTACTCGGCGTACGGGACGGGCCGGTCGAGGCCGCGCAGCTCGTCGGCGGAGAGGGAGGCGGCGTCGACGAACACCGTGCTCTCGGAGCCTGGGTCATGGGCGGTCGAAGCAGTGTGGGCGGCGGCGGTGGAGGCCGCGGTGAGCAGGGTCAGGGCCACCGTTGTAGCGGTGACACGGGCGAGACGTATGAGCGCGGTGCGTGGCTTCACCAGTGAACTCCTTGCAAGCGGGAGGAAGCGGCGGGGCAGCTACGGCGCGTGATGATCACGAGGCATCGCAGAGGTCGCCCCAGCACGCCTCCAGCAGCGCGCCGCTGTGCGCGGAGTAGCGGGCGGTGAACCCGTTGACGCGGCGGTCAGCGTGCTGCAGTCCCGGGGTGGAGCTGGTGGAACTCACCCGCCAGGCGTTGTCCCCGCTGCCAGCCGCGTTCGTGCGAGTGGTCAACGCGAGAGGTGAAGCGGGCGGCGTGACGGCGATGGCGCCGCTCGGGACGTCGAAGGCGGCTGCGGCCCGGGACCGGATGTCGTCAGCGGACACGGCCGCATCGGGGGAGGCATCCTCCGACGCCTCACCGGACGGCAGAGCGGCGGCGTTGCAGACCCGCACCGTGATCACGCACTCCGACAAGCCGGGCACGGTGGCCAGGCAGTTGTCGGGATCATTCTCCAGGCAGGCGTGCAGAGCCTGCTGGTCCACGCCGTTGAACGTGCTGGGCGGGTTGGCCGCGCCAGCGTTCCAGCCGTGCGCCGAGGCGGCGGGCGGAGCGGCTGAGGAGGCCGGGGCGGCGGCCTGCCGACGGGGCTTGCTCACGATCCACTGGACGAACTTGCTGCCGTCGGTCAGCTTGGTGGTGAAGCACTTCGGCGGCTTGTGGGTCGCACTGCACACGGGGAGCGTGACGGACTTGGCCACGTTGCCCGTCGCGACCTGCTGCCACACCTTGTTCCCGGTCATGAACTGCATGCGGTTCGCGATCGAGGGGATGTTGACGTACTGCGGTCCGGTCACCTCGAGGCCGACATCGACGCGGTTGGTGCTGCCCCCGGTACCTTGAGCTGTTTGGTGGTGGAGCCCACCTTGTTGAAGTCGTAGAGCACGTCCCACTGGTCGCCCCTGTCCTGGCGGACGGTCATGTAGGTGTGGTTGCGCTTGTCCGGCTTGGTCGGGTTGACGCCGGCCTTGATGGCTGTCGTGCGCCCGCCAGGCCGATCTCGATGTTGGGGGCCAGCGGACTGCTTGACGTGTTCGGGCTGACACGCAGGTAGTTGGCGGCCGCGACAGCCGTCGAGCCTGGATCGACCTGATCAAAGGTGATGGGTATGTTGCGCCAGGTGGCGAAGCCGCCGATCATCGGCTCGCCCGGTTGGCTGCACGTCATCGCCCAGAAGGTGATGCGGGCGTTGTAGAGGCCGGTGCAGGCTTCGTTGGGTGCGGCGGCACTCGCTGACGGAGCGGTGCAGATGACAGTGAGTGCGGTGACCCCGGCGCATGCCGAGGCTAAGAATCTCGCGCGTAAACGCGACAAGGTTCCCCCTAGGAACGGTCAAGAATGGTCACGCACAACCTAGGGTGACTTTCCTTCAATTCATGTGCCCAGATGCCAAGTTGGCCGAGTCCCAATACGTGATCACCGCCACGTCCGGCTGCAGCGCATTGGTGCCGGAGGGCTGTGCCACCTGCGATCCGGATGGGCGTTGAGCAAGCGATTTCCCGGCGTGCGAGCGGGATCCTCGGTGGCCTGAACGGGGAACTGTTCAATGAGTTCCGAGCCAAGTTGGGAAAATGCCGCGAGCGCAATCCGAGGATCTTCGCCACGGGTGGTGGGGCGCAGACGACCGCCACTGACTATTCACTTCCAGCCGCTACAGGAGGGTGCTTCACCTCCAGACGCCTTGCCGTGGAAGCGGCAGAACGTCAACCAGGCGCCAGTCGATCACGTCGTCAGATGCGTGCTGTCGCACGCACATGTGTACTCCGCCCGGCACCCTGCATCGTCCTCGGAACATCATCCATGCGGCCTTCGCCGACCGTAGACGTGTCGTGAGGTGCTGGCGCCGCCTTGCGGAGTCGTCGAGGTGGATCACATGTCGGCCGAGCTCCACGACGACGGTGTGGTTTCCGTCGGGCCATTGCCATGCCCGCCTCGAACAGGAGGTTCGGCCGGGGCTGGATCTGCCGGCTGCCTCGGGGCCCAGCATCCGTGAGACTCGCGTGCAGGTAAGTGACCCTGTCGGAGGGCTGGAGGCGGCAACGCCTGTGCGTTGAGGAGCCGCCTTCCCAAGGTCGGCTTCTCAACGGCCCCCAAGACATCGGAGACGACTCAGGGGTCTGATCCGCTCTCGCGGATCAGACCCCTGACCTTGGTACTTCGGCTGTCGGGGTGGCGGGATTTGAACCCACGACCTCTTCGTCCCGAAGCAACTTGGGTCGGGGCGCTGCCTTGGGCTGGTGTGTCTCTCACCTGCGTCGATGGTCCGCAGGCGTCCGCGCTTGTCCGCCGCTGTCCGTCGGCGTTGTCACGCAGTTAGACACTCACCCAGCAGGCGCTACGCGAGCTTCAGTCGCCCGCGAACCAGAGGTAACTGCCTGGAGTGGCTGAGCACTCACCCAGCATCCTCGCGAGGTCGTCCAATGTGGCGAGCTGACGCTCGCCACTGCACCGTTGCTTCAGATCGCCAATCTCACGGACGGCGACTGCGGCCTCCTCCTCGTTCATCAACGTGTCCCCGTACAGATCGACGGCAGTGAGCCTCCCGGGTACGCCGAGGAGCTGAAGAGAGCCGAGCGCATCGGCCAGAGCATCGCCATGCCCGTAGGAACTCTGCAAGAGCGTCGCGCGCCAGTTCCTGCGCGCCGGCCGTGATGAGTGCAGCTCCAGATCAATCCCCATGCCTCATGATGCACACGCAGTGCTGTCGGACAGCTGCTCGTGATCTGCGCGGCCACACGTGGTCAAGGCCCTTCGCTCACGGTGTTTTCTTGCCCTGGGTCTTGTCGGACATCTTGGGGACCTCGGCTTTTGCTGGTCAGAGGAGGTGGGCTCGTGCGCCTGGTCATCGTCGTTGGTCGTCATTGGCCACTGCCGAGCGGCCTCGGACGGCCCAGGTACGGCCCAACTTCGGCGCGCCCGCGGGACGGCTGGCACCTTCAGCGCACCCAGTCCCAACCTCAGCCGACGACAGCCCGCCACTGCGGTGGGTGCGTTCTACCCCACACGCGTGTGCCTCGCTGCACTCCCGCCGGCCCCAGCCACGCCGTCTTTTTTGCCGTATCGACCGGCACGAAGATGAAGATCCTTCACCCCAAGTGGGACGACACAGCCCGTCAAAGCCGAGGTCACTGCCATCCTCGCCGAGACCGGCGCGGGCGCACCTGATCCGGTCGGCCAACTCCCCCCAGTAACATTGCATCTAACATACTTATACGTTCGGTGAACTCAATGAACGCAATTTGCGCGGTTCCCGTTATACAGCGGTACTGTTTCACGTGAAACACCGGCCGGACTTAGTCCGGACGACGAAGGGCCCGACACCCGGCGGCTACCGGACGTCGGGCCACATCGCCCGGTGTGCTGCCTGGGGCCCGGCTGTCTAAGGTTCGGCCGGGCCCCTAGGTAGGGCCTCGACGGAACAGCCGGTATCAAACCGAAGCGTTCCCGCTATCGGTGGTTCAGCAGCCACTCGATGATGATTCGCAAGACAGTGGGAAGCCATTCCCTAACCCACGGCTGGCACTTTTCCCAAAGCTTGCGCCAGCGCTTGAGGGCCCGCCCCCACCGTTGCCGAATCTTCATTCGAACCTCCTGAGATACCCCGTTTGCCGCGCCTTGCGGCTCCCCAGCAAAAGCCGGAGGGGTCGATGCGGAGTCACTCATCGAGTTCACACCCACTATATGCGTGCCCCCTGTCAGCGCGAGCGCCCGCCCGCAGGGTCATGAATTCCCCATGCGCCCTTGACAAGCGGGAAACTTCATGCAGATGGCCAGAATCGGAGGGATTAGTGTTTTTATAGGGCCGAGTTTTCGAGCGTTACCCGTCCGGTAAGAGTACTTTTCGAATTGCCTTTTACGCTCAGCGCGGAGATTGGAACCGAACTAGCCCGCTAGACGTAGCCCCGCCACGCGCGAGAAACAGTCAAAACAAAAGACTTCACTTGAACTGAGCAATCCTCATGCGCGCGGATCTTGCGCGGCTGTCTGACGACAGCTCGCCGCTCGCGTCAGGACCGTGGTCGAGCTCGGCACCGACGACGTTGCCGAGCTCACCGCCGCGCCCCTGCTCGCCCAGCACTTCCCCGTCGGGCCCCTCGCCGGCGACCTCACCGACGTCGGAGACGACGCCCTCGCATAGTGCATGCGCTACGCCGAGCCGGACGAAGTCTTCAGGATCGCCGCGGAGATGGACCGCCGCGACGCCGTCGACCTATCGCCGCCTGCGGCGACCGGCGACGCGTGGCAGCTCTGCGCGCCGCGACGCCCTCGCCGGCGTCATGGACCCGGCCCCGACCCGGCCGGATAGGCGCCCTCGCCGACGACAGCGTGGCGGCGAGATGTTGCCGCCTTCTGCGCGGCGTGGCGCATGAAGACGAAGAACTGGTGCGAGAGGCACAAGCCGAAGATCCGCACCGTCGGTGCAGTGACTGTGTCCGTGGGCTCACTCTCAGACCAGGTGGGAGCCCCTACGCCATTGCGACACCCGCTTTAGGAGTTCGATCGCTCCTCGGCACTGCCGGAGAACCACCCGGCCTCGGCCATGCCGGACCGTCTAGGAGTGCTGACGTCCGGTGCCGTTGATGTCACGCATGGATGTCAGAACGACGCAACACCTGCGCTCGCTGGCACGACGGTCCCGTGGTTGCTTGGGCCCCCACTGCAGCAGCGACCGTGGCGTACCACCGAGTGCTCAATGAGGCCCACCCGCAGGCTGGTACGTCCACTGCTCTGAGCCGTCACCCTTTAGCCGCGCTCAACGAGCAGAGGAACGGAGAGCGAGAGAAGGTCTAGGCAGTGTTGAAGGAGGTTTCTGTGACTGTCAGTGTGGAAGTTGACGAATATATCGAGCGGGGCATCAAAACCGGATTTCGCCGCCTGCGCACCGCTCACTTGCGTCCACGCAAGCAGGAATCCGTAATCGAGACAGTGCGGCGAAGCATTCTTTCCTACATCGATGCTGAAGAAAATGAGGAACTCACTGGATGGTTTTGGGAATTTGCTGCGGATGCCCTAGTCATTGCCGTGGGGGCGCGCAGCGCGAACCGTGAATCACGTTTGAAGCTCGATGAACTACACGAGTATATCGAAATCCTCGCCGAGTACAGCAACTCATTCAGGCATTCCTGATGGGCTTGGTGCCTAACTTCAGCAAGCCTAGCGATGACCAGTATAAGCACCATGACATCCGGAGTAGGCGTGAATCGTACGAGACTCGCGTAGGAAACGCCACCCGTCTTCTCGTTACCGTCGGCGCAGCGGTAGCCATGATCGGCTCCGAGTCTTTCGAGAAGATCGCCAGTCACGTCTCCGTCAGGATGATGCCGATCCTTTACACCGGCGCTGCAACCGTTGCCATCATCCTCGGCTATGCACTCGTGAAATTTGCTCACGAAGTTCGCCGCCTCATGCAGATTCGACCGCACGAATTTGACGCGGACACCTGGCCAGCGTCCGCCGAAAGATATTACGCATGGGGCCTGCTTCTGATCAAAGCGTTAGCTCTTATTCTACTCCTCACACTAGTTTGGGGAATCCTTTCTCCGCCGCAGGAGTCGGTCCCACGCCCCACGGTCCCGGCAGACAATCCATACCCACTGTGCTCTGTGCCCTTTACGTGCGCGCCCCCGCAGAAGCTACCGCCCCAACCGAAGGGGCCGTGCAAAGAAGTGGCCCAGCCGTGTATCCGGATGCCGCACGATTGATGTGCTAGTCGATGCAGTCCAGCATGCTGCCGGGTGCCAGCCACCGCAGGAATCGGGACGGTCGGCCCCGGTCGAGGCGCACATCGACGCTCACGGCGACATAGTTCCTGACAACTCCTATGCTTGTGACCTTTCGCCGGGGCGAGGTGTGGGGGACCTGGGCGGTCAGCCGGCATCGGAGGTTGTGGGGTGCAGCTCACCCCGTCGGGGTCTATCACAGCCTTGAGATCGCTCAATTGACTGCGGAAGCCTCGCCGAGTGACGCACAATGGGGTGAGCCGAACAGGGGGGAATATGGAGACGTTTGATCTTTCCAGGCTGACAGACTTTGATTTTGAAGCTGTCTGTAAAGATATTTTCGAAGCCGAGTACGGATTTCCGCTAGAAATCTTTTCCCCCGGGGCTGACGCCGGAATAGACCTTAGGTATCTCCATGCCGGAGGTTCTGAACTAGTAGTTCAGTGCAAGCACTGGGTTCGATCACCTCGATCGAAACTGGTCGCCTATATTAGAGATATCGAATCCCGCAAAGTGAAAAAGCTGCGTCCAAGCAGGTATGTTCTAGCGACATCTGCCGAACTTACGAAGGATGCGAAAGATAAGATCTATAAGGCGCTTACGCCGTATGTAACAACTCCGAGCGACATCTATGGGCGCCACGAACTGGACGCCTTGCTGCGTAAGCATGAGAACATTGTTAGACGGCATTTGAGGCTGTGGCTTACCAGTGCATCCGTGCTTTCCTCGCTCTTGCACAAGAGTATCCTGACCCGCTCCCGCCAGCTCGCCAATGATTTGGATACCACTCTACGCACTTATGCGCCGAATGAAAGCTACGCTAGGGCCGCAGAACTACTTGAGGCTCGTCATTCTTGTGTAATAGCAGGGATCCCAGGAATTGGGAAAACTACACTTGCTCATGTTCTCTGCGCCAAATATGTTAGCGCAAGCTATGAATTGATCGAAGTCTCCTCGGATCTCGAAGAAGCCAACGCTCTTTGGGATGACGATGTCCCACAGATCTTCTACTACGACGATTTCCTTGGGCAGACGGCCTTGGAGGAAAAACTCGGAAAGAATGAAGATAGTCGACTCTTGTCCCTTATGCGAAGGGTGGCAACTGCGCGCAACAAGAGATTCGTCCTCACTACCCGAGAGTACATCCTTGCTCAGGCCAGGCAGCGATACGAGAAACTGGACCGGCATCGCTTTGACCTGCATACATGCGTAGTCGATATCGCCGATTACACGTACCGCACAAGAGGGGAAATCCTTTACAATCACATCTATATGTCTGGGCTAAGCCGCGAATTGAAGGAGCGATTTGCGGACCCTCGAGTTTATCTCCCTATAATCCGGCACCCAAACTTCAATCCGCGTATTATAGCTGCAACGGTCGCTGAAGCCGAACTGCTGTCATCTGATCCAGAGGATGTAGACAGGCGAATCATAGAGAATCTGCACAGTCCTCGGAGCATCTGGTCTCACATCGTGAACCACCAGCTCAAGGAGGCTGAGGTTCATCTGCTTGAGCTGATCTTCTCCGTCTCTCGGGACATAAGTTTTCAAGACGTTCAAGAAATCTGGACAAGCCTTGATGGCAGTCTGCGGCAACTTCGCCATTCTATCTCCATTCTCGAAGGGACGATGGTAAGGACATATCGGAAATCAAGCAAGGTATTTCTCGGCTTTCATAATCCTTCTGTCCGGGACTTCATGCGGGACTACCTGCTGGAAGAGCAGGGTGGTTTCCTCTCTCTTATTAGAAGATTCTCGCATTTCGAACAGGTCGAGAATATTCTGATCACTGTAAGCGTGCGGGCTGAGGCGCTTCAACTCTTCATGGCGAATAAGGCTCTCCTTGAGGAGGCGGCTACCAGGTCGTACGATTCGCCTGGACTTCACGACGATGGCGTGAACAGAAGCGTCGATCTCGCCCACAGGGCGAGGGTCTACTTGCATCTTGGAGAAGTTCTCGACTCTGAGGTGATTTTGGACTGTGCTCACAGGATGCTCGACGAGGATGATGCTATTGACAACGCCTACGATCCGCATGACGTTGTTGAGATCGTGCAAATTCTGCATGGAGCGAATCGCCAGTCTTTGCGGCGAATGTTTCCCGACGCCCTGCAAGCAGCGATGGAGTGGATTAAGGGAGATCTGTCGAGTTGGCCCTTGCTGGCCTCCGCGAAAAGCTTCTTCGAAGAACTCTCGGGTATCGTGCCGGAATCTGAGGTGCAAGAGATCGAAGATAGGATGCAGGCGGAGGCTCAGGATTTGATCAGAGGCTGGTCTGAAGAAGGTCCCGACTCCATGAGTGATCACTCTATTATGGAGGATGTACTGGCTTATGCTAGTGAATATGCTAACCCGGAAGAGATCTTCGACGGGTACGCTGAGGCAGTAGCGCAGATGCCGTATTCTGACTGGGATGAGCCAGAGTTCAATAGACGGGAAGTGGGCAGTTCAGATTCTTGTTCAAGTTTGCTGGAGGAATCGCGAGCTGTCGCGAGTATGATGGAATCGCTTCGCGACGACGATTGAGCGAATCTGTTCGTTGACTGCTTCAGTTCGGGGCCTCGCTGCGGTCGGCGGAGCGGCTTTGGGCTGGAGCTGCTTTGGCGCGAGTGATCATGGCCCCGTAAGCTTCCGGCGCGTCGGGCAGTCTGTGGACTTGCCCGCTAAAGCACGACGTTGGGGCCATGATCTTCGAGGCTCGCGCCAAAGTGGCTGCCTAAAGCCGTGGAGCCGACCGCCCCCAGCCACGACGTACCCCTTCTCTGGCATCAGGTGGCTGATCGCTGTGCACGCGGCACGGGCGCCGGTCGGGCTGGAGCGGGGCGGAGACTGGAGCGCAGGCCCGGCTGGGGGCCGGGCCGCGCGCGGGGAGCGGAGCGAGCCGCCTTGAACCAGTAGGGAGACTTTGAATCACGGCTCTGCTAGGGGTTGGCACTGCTCTCTCGCCCGGTGGGTGATGGCTCGTGGTGTAGAACCCTGGTCATGGGGAGTGAACGGCGAGAGCGGATGCGGGCGCTTGGGATGCGTCTTCGTGCGCTTCGTAGAGAAGCTGGCCTGACCGGTGCTGTGTTGGCGCATCGTGCTCGTGTGGGACAGCCGACGGTGTCCAAGGTGGAGAACGGGCGCATGGTTCCGAGCCTGGATGTGTTGGATCGACTCTCACGTGCCCTTGGCCTCGATGAGGCGACCGCTCTTGAGGTGCGTGAACTCCTGGCCGCAGTAGAGGCGGCCGCCGTCTCTGATCGACCGGAAGACGGTGAGCCCGCAACCGGGGCGGCTGTTGATGAGGAGGTTCGTTCCGCTCGGCTGGTGCGCTCGTTCCAGTGCGTCGTGCTGCCGGCCATGCTCCAGAGTGCGGAGTATGCCCGGCACGTCTTTGAGGCCGCGCCGGATGCGACGCCTGAGTCGGTGGGCCGGGCTGTCGCGGCCCGTGTGGATCGGCAGAGCGTGCTGTACGAGCCTGGGCGTGAGTCGGTGTTCGTGTTGACTGAGGCCGTGCTGCGTACGTGGCCGGGTACACCGGCGCTGATGCTCGCTCAGCTGGATCGGTTGCTGGCTGTCGAGAGTCTGAGCACCGTTCGGCTCGGGGTCGTCCCTTGGCGTCGCCCGGTTCCGGTCCTGCCTCGCCACGGATTCACCTTGTGCGACCGGCGAGCGGTTGTGGTCGAGACGTTCGGCGCCGGGTTGGTGTCGACCGACTCCGCCGAGGTGACCTCGTACGAGGACACGTTCGGCCGCTTCGAACGCGCTGCCATCTTCGGCGAGGACGTACGGAAGCTCCTGCTGCAGGTGATGCAGGAGTTTCACGCCTTGGGAGACAGCCTCACTCCATAGAGGAATAATTCCTCTGTATGCCTGGCCTGTTGGGTGCCGTTGGGAATACGCTGCCGCTGGCTGTCTAGCCCCCTAGACGACAGTGAGGAGCTTCCTATGCGGTCCAAGTGGTGCCGTGCCTTTCCCGGGGTGGCCGATGAGGTGGCGCATGCCCGTCACTTCGTCGCTGCATTGCTCGACGGGTACGACCCTGTCGACGACGCCGTCCTGATCGTGAGCGAACTCGCCACCAATGCCGTGCGCCACTCGCTGAGCGGTGCGGCCGGCGGATGGTTCCTCGTGATCGTCTGCTTCGGTGATGACCGCGTGCGCATCGAGGTGGTCGACCAGGGCGGCGAACACGTGCCGCATCTGTGTGACGTGACCGGCCAGGAAGAAGGTGGACGCGGGCTGCTGCTGATCGCGGCCTGCGCCAAGGACTGGGGTGTGAAGAACTGGCCCGACGGACGCACCGTCTGGGCCGAGTTGGCAATGGAGAGGGTGTGATTGCGCTCGGCTCGTGGACGCTCGGCGATCATCCGGCGGGCGGTGGCGGGTGACTCCTCGGGGTGTGCCTCGGCGGCGGTCCCGGTTCTTCGTGGTCGATGTTCGTACAGGGCGGCGCCTCCCGCCCATTCCGTCTAGGGCCCTAGACTCCTGGTTACTTCTAGGAGGTGCGGTCATGTCGGACGAGCTGCAGCGGATCACGGCCATCGATGATCCGTATCTGCTCCTGCGCGAGGTCACCAAGAGGTTGGCCGACGCGCAGCAGGAGGTGACCGAGCTTGCCCGGCTCCGCCGCCGCGTGGTCCAGGACCTCCACGCGCAAGGGCTGTCCTACGCGCAGATCGCTGAAAAGGCCGGCCTGAGCCGTGGGCGGATTCACCAGATCCGGCACACCGGTCCGGCTCCCGAGGGGGCCTTCCTGGGCGCGGGTGCCGTCACTGTGGTGACTCCTCTGCGGTGGGACGCCGAGAAGAAGCGTCCGGTCGTCGCCATGGCCGACATGAACTCCGGGAAGCGGCTGGAGGAGCTGGCCAAGTCCTATGGGCTAGCCGTCAGCTCCGGTCACGTGCAGGTGAGCGGTGAGATCGACCTGAACCGTGACGGCCTGATCGTCGTCTGTGGGCCGGGGATGTCCGAGGCCATGAAGGATCTGTATGCCCAGGACCCGGTACTCGGCTGGGAACATCCGGACGGCGAACCGTGGGCGCTGGTGGACCGACGTACCGGCGCTAAGTACAACGCAGGCGCGGACATTGAGCCCCGCCGCCCGCACGACGTCGGATACCTCGGCAGGCTGCCCCGACCGGACGGCAACGGCTCGGTACTCGCCATCGCCGGAATCCACACGGCAGGGTCCCTCGGCGTGGTCCATCTGCTCACGTCGGACCTCAACTCGCTCTGGGGGCAGGTGGGCGAACGTCATTTCTCCACATTGGTGAGCGTCGACTATGACCCCGAGACCGACGAACCGCAATCCGTCGAACTTCTCTGCCCCCTGTACCTGCACGACGAGGAGGCGACGGCATGAACGTCGCCCTCGGCTCGCAGCCGGCCGACCCAGGACGGGAGAACGAGGACTTCGCCGCAGCTGGTCTCGGGGCGGCCGTCCTCCTCGACGGTGCCGGCGTAGCGGGGGCCGAGACCGGATGCGTACACGGCATCGCCTGGTTCTCCTCGACGTTGGGTGGGCTGCTGCTGGCCGATATCGCCGCGCGGCCTGCCCGGCCGCTCGCCAACTGTCTCGCCGACTCGATCCGGACCGTTCGCTCCTTGCACGAGGACACATGCGACCTGGCCTACCGGGCCAGTCCGACCAGTACGGTCGTCGCTGTTCGTGTCCAGGCTGAAGCTCTGGAGTACCTGGTCCTCGGTGACTCGACCCTCCTCCTCGCCGAAGTGGACGGGAGTACGACTGCCGTCACCGACCAGCGCCTGGACGCTGTCGGCGATCGGCTGCGCGGGCCGCTCGATGCACTGCCCACCGGTTCGCCCGAACACGCCGCTGCCCTCGCTGAATACCGGGATGCTCTTACCGGCCTCCGCAACCGACCGGGCGGCTTCTGGATCGCCGGCCCGGACCCGCGGGCGGCCGAGCATGTGCTGACGGGAACCGTGCCACTGGATTCTCTGGCCTCTGTGACGCTGCTCAGCGATGGGGCGACGCGACTCGTCGACAGCTTCCAACTTGCCGACTGGAAAGAAGTGTTGGGCCTCCTCAATTCGTCGGGCCCCGATGAGCTGATCCGCCGCGTACGTGCAGCCGAAGCGGACGACCCCGACGGCCGGCGCTGGCCCCGAGGGAAGACCCGCGACGATGCGACCGCACTGCACTGGGTCATGCAGTAGCGCACTCCGGCGGTCTTCAAGCCATCTCGTATACCCCCCTAGACAGTTGACGGGGCGTCCGGTTACGGTAGGCGTCAACCCCCCTAGACAGTTGCGGGTGGGTCACCCCCCTGCTGTCTAGGGGGGTATGCAGACCGATTCGGCGTCCGCCTTGGGCGCCCGACCCAAGTGAGGTTCACAGAATGCGTTCCATCCCCGTGGATACCTCGTCCGCCACTCTGCTGGTCACGAAGCTGCCCGAGGTCAAGGTGAGGGACCGGCAGACCGGTGAGGTGGCCGTGGACCCGGTGACCAACGACCGGCTCATGGTCCTGGAGCTGGTGTTCATCGCCGAGGGTGGCTCGGACATGATCAAGGTCACCGTTCCTGAGAAGGGTGTCGGTGACGGGCTGGTCATGGGTGCCCCGGTCTTCCTCTCCGGATTGGTTGCCCGGCCCTGGGAAAGCGAGTTCGGCGGCCGCGCCCGCCACGGCATCGCCTACAGGGCCGACGCCGTCATGGTCGGCACCCCGGCAGCGGCGGGCTGAGCGCGATGACCGATGCCCTGTGGGTTGTGTTGCTGGGCCTGCTGGCGGTGGCTGCGCTGGTCGCGGTGCGCCGTCGGCTGCCGGTCCTGTTCTGGTGGCTGGTCGGGTATCCGACTGTCACGCTTCGGGTGCTCACCACGTACCGGGCCACCATGGATGCCTGCGGCCTCACGGTGCCGGCGTCGGCCATGCGCCGCGCCACCGCCCGCATGATGGGGCGGCAGGCGGCCCCCGTACCGCCTCGCCGGTCACTGCCACTGCCGACCGGATCCGGACTCGTGATGCGGCTGCGTATGGCGGCCGGACAGGCGCCCGAGGATTTCACCGCCGCGGCCGACCGCCTGCGGCACGCCTGGGGCGCACACGCTGTGCACGTCCGCACCACCAAGCCCGGTCGGTTGGAGCTGCGGTTGGTCGGCTGGGATGTCCTTGCCGACGTCCGGCCTCCTCGACGGTGGCTGCGCACCGAACCGCTGTCCCTGCCGCTGGTGCTACGGGAAGACGGGCACTGGCACGTCCGGGACTTCCACACCGTTCCACACGAACTGATTCTCGGCGCAACGCAGTCCGGCAAGTCCGTGTACCTGCGCAACCTGCTGTGCGGGCTGGCCCGGCAACCGGTCGCGCTCGCCGGTATCGACTGCAAGTGGGGTGTCGAACTGGCGCCCTTCGCACCCCGGCTGTCGGCACTGGCCGATACGCCGGACCGTGCGAACGAACTACTGGATGCCTTGGTGGATGAGATGGAGGCGCGGTTCTGCCTCATCGGCCTGAGGAGTGGGGCTGCTCCGGAAACGGGGCTGACCTCGGACGTCTGGGGTCTGCCGGAGAAGGTGCGGCCGGTGCCGGTCGTGGTGGTCGTCGATGAGGTCGCCGAACTCTTCCTGGCCGCAGGCAAGGATGACGAGAAGCGGCGCGACGCCATGGTCACCAAGCTCATCCGCCTTGCCCAACTCGGCCGTGCGGCCGGCATCTATTTGGAGGTCTGCGGTCAGCGCTTCGGCGCCGAACTGGGCAAGGGAGCCACCATGCTTCGTGCCCAGCTCACCGGCCGTGTGTGCCACCGCGTCAACGACGAGACGTCCGCGAACATGGCGCTCGGCGACATCGCGCAGGAAGCAGCGCTAGCCGCAACGTCCATCCCGGCCGAACGTCCCGGCGTCGCGGTCGTCGGCGACTCCTCTGGCGGCTGGTCCCGCGTCCGCTCGCCGCACCTCACCCTCGACGACGCGGCGGCGGTCTGCCGCGAAACCTCGGGCCTGGTGCCCGAACTGCCTCGCCTCGATGCCTTCCGGCCCGTCGTAGCAGTGAAGCCCGTCGAGCCTTCTTCCGCCACTCCTGCCGTGCCCACGGCCCGCCCGGTGACCGAGTAACCGCGCTTCCTCTCCCTCGGCCGGCGTGACCGCCTCGCGCCATGCCCCTACCCCTCCCATGCCCGAAACCGGAAGGAGACCGAGCCGATGCGAGCCCATTCGGCCCGCGTAGACGCCGTGATCGTCCAGGCCGTCATCGCCGGTGCCCTGTCCTTCTCCCACCTGCACGACCTCGCTGCGGCGGCCGGACAGGGTGGCTGGAAGGCGTGGGCCTATCCCGTGAGCGTCGACCTGCTTCTGGTCGCGGCTTGGCGCCGAATGCGTCAGCAGCAGCGAGCACGAGTGGCGGCCGGTGGCCCACGGCTGTGGTTCCTAGTCGCCCTGGCCGCATCACTCGGCGCCAACGTTGCCACGGCGGGGCTCCTCGACCTGGACCACGTACCGGCCTGGCTCCGCGTGACGGTCGCGGGCTGGCCCGCCGTCGCCTTCTTCGGGGGCACCCTGTTGGCCCACGCCCCACACGCCCCGGAGACGCCGACGGTGTCTGCCTCCCTGGCGACGGACGCCGACCGGACTCAACGAGCGGCTGCGGTTGTCATCGACCGGCCCGACCGTGACGCGCAGCCGGCGCCCTCGATCAACCCCGAACCGGACCCGGCATCCACCACCGAACCGGCCGCAACTCCGGCCCCGGTGACCACTTCCACCGTCAGCCTGCCGCCCGCTCTCGTCGACCGGGCCCGGGCGCTGGCCGAGGAGCACCGCACAGCCACTGGCCACCCCGCCGACCCCGACGCCGTACGAGTCCGGCTCGGCCTCCCTCCGTCCATGACCTCGTCCGTCGCCGCACACCTGTGAGAGGAGCAACGCAATGAACCGGCGTTTCCGCGACGTCCGCCGCATCGGCCCCGTCAACGTCGCCTCGTTTGTCGACCGCGGCCGTAACCGACACCTGGCCGCCTGCACCGCGCCCCGCTGCGACTTCTCCACCGAGTACGACAGCCGCGCCGCTGCCGAACTCGCCGCGCGCACCCACCGTTGCCCGGCCTGAACAGGAGACCACCGAAGTGGACGTACCGCTCTGGCTCGCCCTGCTCGTCGTCGGAGTCCTCGGCGTCAAGCTCGTCCGCCCGCCCTTGTGGCTAATCGCCGTTCTGCTCGTGGGCGGCTACCTGCTCGCCGACAGCCTGCTGGCGCCCGTCGTCGAGAGCTTCCTCAAGTGACCTACGAAAGGGGATAGTTCGTGTTCCGACCGAAAGTCCCGACCATGCCGCAGCCCACCGGACCGGCCGTCCCGGCCACTGTCGTCGTGCCGACAGCCATCACGCCGGGCGTTCCCGCTCGGTCCTCGGCCCCCGTCGCTCCGGTCCCGCCTCGCACAGCCACCCGTTTCACAACTGGAAGCGTGCTCGCCCTTGCTGGCGGCGGCACCGCTGTGGTCCTGGTCGTCGTCGCCGTCCTGGTCTCCATGCTCCTCGCTGTTGCCATCACCGCCACGTCCGTGGCCGTCTGCGCAGTCGTCATCCGCTCGATCCTCACCCGCCGCTGATCTCGCTTCTCCGCTCGCCCGGCCTGCTCACGCTGTCTAGCCCCCTCGACAGGCCGGGCGCTCCCACCACACATCCGTCTCTTCCGAGGAGGAACCCGCACATGCGCCCTGCGGCTCCGACCGCAGCCATCCGCCAGCTGGCCGCACTCGCCCAGCATGGCGACCTCAGCTCCTACGCACGCCAGGTCCAGCGCCTTGGTGGCTGCGAGCGGCCCGTACGAATGGAGGGACACCGCCTCGACGTCCACGCCGCCACCGGAGAAATTGTCCGCGAGATCGCCGGCCGCGACCTTCCAGCCGGACAGCTCCTGATCCGCTGCAACAACCGGCGCGCCACCCGGTGCGCCGCCTGCGCCGAGATCTACCGCAAAGACACCTTCCACCTGGTCACCGCCGGCCTGAGCGGTGGTAAGGGCGTCGGCGCGTCGGTCGCCCAACACCCGCGCGTCTTCGCCACGTTCACCGCCCCATCCTTCGGCCCCGTCCACAATCGCCCAGGGGGCGGCCGGTGCCGCTGCGGGCGCCTCCACCCCGACGACGACCCCGCACTCGGCACACCCCTCGACCCGGAACGCTACGACTACCGAGCCGCCGTCCTGTGGAACGCCCACGCCGGGGCCCTGTGGGGCCGCTTCACCACCTACCTGCGCCAGCACCTCGCCTCCCGCGCGGGCCTCACCCGCTCGGCGCTGCGCCACTGCCTCAAGGTCTCCTACGCCAAGGTCGCCGAGTACCAGCGGCGCGGCGCCGTCCACTTCCACGCCGTCATCCGCCTCGACGGCCCGGACGGCGCCGAGGACACCCCGCCGGCCTGGGCCACGACCGACCTTCTCACCGACGCGATCCGCTCGGCGGCTCGGATGGCCGAGGCTCCCGGCCTCGTCATGGACGGCCACGCGTACGCCTTCCGGTTCGGCGAACAGCTCGACATCCGCGCCATCCGTTCCGCCGACTTCGCGGGCACCTCGGAACTGTCCAGCCGCGCCGTGGCGGCCTACATCGCCAAGTACGCAACCAAGGGCGCCGAAACGGCCGGCACCCTAGACCGGCCCATCCGCAACCCGATCACCGACCTGATCGGATCCGGCGTCACCGACCACGCCCGGCGCATGATCCTCACCTGCTGGCACCTGGGCGCGCTGCCCGAACTCGAAGACCTGCGCCTCCGTAAGTGGGCCCACATGCTCGGTTTCCGCGGCCACTTCTCCACCAAATCCCGCGCCTACTCCGTCACCCTCGGCGCCCTCCGCCAGGAACGCGCCGACCACAACGAAGTCCTGGCACGAGGACGCGCGGCAGAAGCCGGCCACCCGCTGCCCGACCCGGGCACCGTCCTCGTCCTCTCGCACTGGCGATTCGCCGGTACCGGTCTCACGGACGCGGAAGCCCTCTTCGCCTCCTCGCACGCCACTTCTCACCACGCAGAAGGAGAACCTGACCGTGCACGATGACGAACTGCTCACTGTCGCCGAGGTGATGGCCCGTCTCCGGCTCGGCCGGTCCACCGTGTACGACCTGATCCGCACACGACGGCTTCCCTCGGTCACCATCGGCCGGTGCCGGCGCATCCCCGCCTCGGCCCTCGGTGCGTTCATCGCGGAACAGATGGAGCGTGCGGCCTGATGGCCAAGCGTCGTAGCCGCGGTGACGGCGGCCTGCACTGGGACGAGAAGAGACAGCGTTGGATCGCCACGGCGAACCTCGGCTTCGACCCGAGCGGCAAGCGGATCGTGAAGCGGGGGAGTGGCAAGACCAAGACGGAAGCGAAGAACAAGCTCAAGGAGGTGTTGCGGGACCACGAGGACGGCCTCGCCATCGCACCCACCAACTACACCGTCAAAGACGCGGTGACGGACTGGCTCACCTACGGGCTGGCCGGCCTCGACCCCAGAACCATCGAGACCACAACGCTCCTGAGCGAGAAGCACGTCATTCCGTCACTCGGCGCTCGCAAGCTCCGCGACCTCAGCGCGGAGGATGTAGACCGCTGGCTGGCCACCAAGGCGAAGACGCTCAGTACGCGCACCCTCCAGGGCCTTCACTCCTGCCTGAACCGCGCGGTCAAGCGGGCCATGGCGCGGGACAAGGTGAAGCGCAACGTCGTCGAACTCTGCTCGGTACCCCAGGGGCAGGCTGGCCGCCCGTCGAAGGCGCTCACCTTGGCCCAGGCCGAGGCCGTCCTCAAAGGGGCCGAGGGAACCTCGATATACCCGTACATCGTCGTCGCGCTGCTGACCGGTGCCCGCACCGAAGAGCTGCGCGCCCTCACCTGGGACCACGTCTTTCTGAAGGGGCGCCCCGACTTCGACCCGCCGCAGCCTCCCCACATCGCGGTGTGGCGTTCAGTCCGGCGCACTGGCGACACCAAGACCCGGAAGTCTCGGCGCACCCTCGCCCTGCCGGCGCGCTGCGTCGAAGCCCTCTGGCAGCAGTTCGAAGATCAGGGCTGGGATCGGCTCGCCGCCGGTGACGACTGGGAGGAACACGGGCTCGTCTTCTCTTCCGCCGTCGGCAAGCCGCTCGACGCTGCCAACGTCCGCCGCGCCTTCCGCCAGGCGCTCAAGGGCATCGACGGGATCAACGCCGATGAGTGGACGCCCCGGGAGCTCCGGCACAGCTTCGTGTCGCTGCTGTCCGACCGGGGTGTCCCGTTGGAGGAGATCTCCCGGCTCGTCGGGCACTCGGGTACGGCCGTGACCGAGGAGGTCTACCGGAAGCAGATTCGGCCTGTGATTCAGACCGGCGCCGTCGTCATGGACGGCATCTTCGGAGCCGATCCGCGCAAGCCGTAGGCACTCAGAAAGCGATAGTCACGCAGATAGACACGCAGGCCAAACAAGAGACCCACCTACTCACGTGAGTAGGTGGGTCTACCTGCTGTTTCGGCTGTCGGGGTGGCGGGATTTGAACCCACGACCTCTTCGTCCCGAACGAAGCGCGCTGCCAAGCTGCGCTACACCCCGATGTCGCTGCTGGTCCTGCTTTTCGCGGCGACGTCGTTTACTTTAGCCCACCGGTGGCTGGAGACGAAATCCGGTTTTGGCGCGGTGGTGGATCGGGTTGGGGCGGGCGTGGTCGAGGGCTACGAGGAGGACGGCCAGGGCGTAGAAGGAGAGGCCGAGGAGGAGGGCGTCGGTCAGGGTGTGGCGGTAGCCGTGAGCCGCGGGGTCGAGGAAGGGGTACAGGGGGTGGGCCGGTGTCATCAGCTCGGCCCTGATGAGCAGGAACAGCAGGTAAGCGCACGGGTACGCCATCCACGTCGCCGCGTGGCGCAGGCGCAGGTGGCCGGGGGAGGTCAGCAGGAGCCACTCCAGGAGCGCTGCCACCGGGGTCACCGTGTGGACGAGGAGGGACGCCGTGGTCGTGTGGAGTACGTGGTGGGTCAGGGACGTGATCGTCACGTAGAGCAGCGCCGCGCCGGTCAGGGCCGCGGGGAGCGGCTTGCGGGCGGTCCAGGCTCGGCGGGCCGACAGGAGCATGACCACCGCGAGCAGGATGTCGGCCTGGATCGCGAAGTGGCTCAGCACGCGCGGTGCGCTGTCGAGCCGTAGCTCGAAGGCGACGCCCGCGGCCGCCGTGCCGGCGATCAGGACGCGGAGGATCGCGGCCAGGGGGCGGCGTACGGGTGGTACCACGGCGGCTGCGGGGACGGTGGAGGGGAGCAGGCGGTGGGTCCGCGGTATCGCGGGCAGCTCCGGGATGTCCCTCGGTATAGGCGGTACAGGCGGTATCGGCGCGGTCATGCCCACAAAGTAGGCAAGGCCGTCAAAAGGGGCTATTCGGGTGGGCCGAATGAGGACCCCGTGCCCGCTACTACTCCTTCTCCGTCAGCGTCAGTAGCGTCACTTCCGGCGGGCACGCGAACCGCACCGGTGTGTAGCGGTTCGTTCCGCAGCCCGCCGAGACGTGGAGGTACGCCGTCCGGCCCTCCGAGGTGTGCGTCGACAGGCCCTTCACGCGGTCCGTGTCCAGGTCGCAGTTGGTGACCAGGGCGCCGTAGAAGGGGATGCAGAGCTGGCCGCCGTGGGTGTGGCCGGCCAGGATCAGCGGGTAGTCGTCCGCCGTGTACGCGTCGAGGACGCGCAGGTACGGGGCGTGCACCACGCCCATCGAGAAGTCCGCGGAGGACGACGGGCCGCCCGCCACGCGCGTGTACCGGTCCCGCTTGATGTGCGGGTCGTCCAGGCCGGTCAGCTCGATCGACACCCCGTCGACCTTCAGCACGCCCCGGGTGTTGGTGAGGTTCAGCCAGCCGGCCGTGTCGAAGCCGTCCCGCAGGTCCTCCCACGGGTTGTGGACGACGCCGACCGCGGGCGCGTTGCCGTTCAGGCCGTGCCGGCCCTGGGCCTTCTCCAGCAGATAGCGGGCGGGGTTGCGCAGCTTCGGGCCGTAGTAGTCGTTCGAGCCGAAGACGTACGCCCCCGGGAACTCCATCAGCGGACCGAGCGCGTCCAGGGTCTCCGGGACGCCCTCCGGGTCGGACAGGTTGTCGCCCGTGTTGATCACGAAGTCGGGGCGCAGTCCGGCCAGCGAGCGCAGCCACCGCTGCTTCTTGCGCTGCCCGCCGACCATGTGGATGTCGGAGACCTGAAGCACGCGAAGGGGGCGCATGCCGGCGGGCAGGACGGGGACGGTCACCCGCCGCAGCCGGAAGGAGCGGGTCTCGAAACCCGCCGCGTAGGCCAGACCGGCGGCGCCAGCCGCCGCGATGGACAGAGGTACTCCGTATCGCGCGCGCATACCTCCATCGTGTCAGACGCGGCCCGCCGCGCCGCGCCCGCCGTCCCTTAAGTGCCGTTCCCCCGGCGCCCTTTAAATGCGTGGGCGGCGGGCGCCCCATACCTGCGACAATCGACCCATGACCACGCTCAAGTCGAAGCTTCAGGAAGACCTCAACGCCGCGATCAAGGGGCGCGACGAGCTGCGCTCCTCGACGCTCCGGCTGACGCTCGCCGCGATCACCAAGGAAGAGGTCGCGGGCAAGGAGAAGCGCGAGCTCTCCGACGACGAGGTCCTCAAGGTGATCACCAAGGAGGCGAAGAAGCGCCGCGAGGCCGCGGACGCCTTCGCTCAGGGTGGTCGCGCCGAGAGCGCCGAGCGCGAGAAGGCCGAGGGCGAGGTGCTCGCCGCCTACCTGCCGAAGCAGCTCAGCGACGACGAGCTGAACGACATCGTCGGCCAGGCCGTCGCCGAGGCGAAGGCCGCCGGCGCGGAGGGGCCGCGGGCCATGGGCGCCGTCATGAAGATCGTGAACCCGAAGGTGGCCGGGCAGGCCGAGGGCGGCCGCGTCGCCGCGGTGGTGAAGAAGCTCCTCGCGGGCTGACCGGAGAGCGACAGACCAAGAAAGGAACGGCCCCCGCCTCCCGTACGGAGAGGCAGGGGCCGTTCTGTCACCCATGGCGTGCGTCAGGCGCGGCGGCCGTTCCCGCTCAGCCCCGCCCCCCCCGGGGGGTGCCGTCCCGCTCAGCCCCGCCCCCCGGTGTCGTTCCCGTTGCTCGTCCCCCGGAAGAACCCGTCCGGGAGCGTGAAGCCGGGAGTCGGGGTGTCGCCGCCCGTCGAGCCGCCGTTGTCGCCGCCGCCGTTGTTCCCGCCATTGGCACCGCCGTTGTTGCCGCCGTTGCCGTTGCCGCCGTTGAGCAGGCCGCCGATGAAGCCGTCGCCGTTGTTGCCGTCGCCGTCACCGCGGCCGTCGTGGTCGTCGTCGTCCTCGTCCCGCTCCTTGTCGTTGCCCGGGATGTGGACGAGGTTGAACTCCGGGGCCTCCTTGCCCGAGAGCGCGCCGGTCATCGCGTCGCGCCAGATCGGGCCGGGGGTGTCACCGCCGTAGACCTGGCCGTGGTAGACGCCGCCGATGCTGATGTTCGTCATCTTCACCTTCTGGGTGGCGCTGCCGACCCAGACGGCACCCGAGAGGTTCGGCGTGTAGCCGACGAACCAGGCGTTCCTCCGCTCGTCCGTCGTACCCGTCTTACCGGCGTTCGCGCGGCCCGACAGGCCGGCCTGCTGGCCGGTGCCGGAGTCGACCACGCCGCTGAGCAGGGTGTTGACGGTGTCCGCGGTCTTCTCGCTCATCGCGCGCGAGCAGGTCGACTTCGGGACCTCCAGCGACTTCTTGGTGCCGCCGACCGTCTGGGTGATCGACTCGATGGCCACCGGCGTGCAGTACATGCCGCGGCTCGCGAAGGAGGCGTACGCGCTGGCCATCGTGAGCGGGGAGAGGCCCGTGGAGCCGAGGGTCATGGACGAGGGGACCTCGGGGATCTTGTCGCCGTTGCCCTGGACCACGCCGAGCGCGTCCGTCATCTTCACCACCGGGCACATGCCGATGTCGGACAGCATCTGCACGAAGTAGGTGTTGACCGACATCTCCATGGCCTTGCGCAGCGCGTACGGCCCGTGCTCCGACTCGCTCTCGTTCTCCAGCTTGTAGTTGTCGTCGTTCAGCCACGGCTTGCCGCTGCACGTCTGGACGCTGTCCGGGTACGGCATCTCGTACGGCGCCGAGTACGTCTGGTTGGCCGGTCGGCCCTCCTCCAGGGCGGCCGCCGCGACGAACGGCTTGAACGTCGAACCGGTCGGGAAGCCGAAGTTCGAGCCGCCCATGGAGGCGTTGACCGAGTAGTTGTACTCGGTCTCGTTCTTGCCGTAGCCGTACGGCTTCGACTGGCCCATCCCGAGGATCTTGCCGGTGCCGGGCTCGACGAGCGTGGCGGCCGCGGCGACCTTGTCCGACTTGTAGACGTGGTCCTTGAGGGACTGCTGGACGGACTTCTGCGACTGCGGGTCGAGCGTCGTACGGATGGTCAGGCCGCCCTGGTTCCAGATCTTGGCCCGCTCCTCCTTCGTCTTGCCGAAGACCGGGTCGCTGAGGAAGACCCGCTCGACGTACTTGCAGAAGAAGCTGGCGCCCTGGACGGCGGTGATGCAGCCGTTCTTCGGCTGGGTGACCTTCAGGCCGAGCGGGGCCTTGCGCGCCTCCGCGGCCTCGGACGCCGAGATGTCGCCGACCTCGGCCATCCGCGAGAGCACGGTGTTACGGCGCTTGATCGCCTCCGCCTCGTCGTTGACCGGGTCGTAGCGGCTGGGGGACTGGACGATGCCGGCCAGCAGGGCGGCCTCGGGCAGCGTGAGGTTCTTGGCGGACTTGGAGAAGTAGCGGTGGGCGGCGGCCTCGACGCCGTACGCCTGCTGCCCGAAGAACGTGATGTTCAGGTAGTTCTCGAGGATCTTCTTCTTGCCCAGCTCCTCCTCGACCTGGATCGCGTACTTCAGTTCGCGGATCTTGCGGCCGATGGTCTGCTGGGTGGCCTGCGCGACCTTCGTCGGGTCGTCGCCCGCCTCCTCCACGAAGACGTTCTTCACGTACTGCTGGGTGAGCGTCGAGGCGCCCTGGGCGACCCCGCCGCTCTGCGCGTTCTGGTTCAGGGCGCGCAGGACGCCCTTGAGGTCGACCGCGCCGTGCTCGTAGAAGCGGGAGTCCTCGATCGCGACGATCGCCTTCTGCATGTACGGCGAGATGTTCTTGAGGTCGACGACCGTGCGGTCACGGGAGTAGACCGTGGCGATCTGGGAGCCCTTGGCGTCCAGGATCGTGGTGCGCTGGCTCAGCGGGGGCGTCTTCAGGTTGGCCGGGAGCTCGTCGAAGGACTCCACCGACCCCTTGGCCGCGAGGCCCAGCGCTCCGAAGGCGGGCAGGGCGATACCCGCCAGGACGGCTCCGGAGAGCACGCTGACGCCGAGGAACTTCGCGGCCTGCTGCGTGGCGGACAGCCCTCCGCCCGAGCGCTTCTTTGGCATGAGGGCAGCCTACGTTCTCATTCGCCGGACACGCGTATATGCCTTGGCCTAAGCTGCTCTCAACTGTCACAGCAGCAGGGCTACGTATCAATACGTCCGGCGACCCCGAATCGTTCCGGAAGTGCCCCGTTTTCCTGGTGGGGGCGTGTCCGAATCCGCCTTGTGTGTCACTCGGCGTCCGTTGTGACTCAAGAGGACTGTCCTATTTTGTGGCGATAGTCACGTATGTCGCGGGCTCACTCCCCCGGGTGATCTGCCGCTTACCCATAGTCCGTTCGGGCCATTCAAGATTGGGCCCGAAGGGGGTGTTGCGCTGTGCCCACCTTCCGTAACGTCCTCAACTGGCGGCGGTGAATATGCCGCTGCCGCCGTGGGGGAGCCTCGATTCGGGAGAGGACGGCGCCGGTATGGGCTGGGTAACCGACTGGAGTGCGCAGGCCGCCTGCCGCACTACCGATCCGGATGAACTGTTCGTTCAGGGAGCAGCGCAGAACAGGGCCAAGGCGGTGTGCACCGGATGTCCGGTACGCACGGAGTGCCTGGCCGACGCGCTCGACAACCGCGTCGAGTTCGGCGTGTGGGGAGGCATGACGGAGCGTGAGCGCCGCGCCCTGCTGCGCAGGCGGCCCACCGTGACTTCATGGCGCCGGCTCCTGGAGACGGCACGCCTGGAGTACGAGCGCGGAGCGGGCATCGTGCCGCTCGACGACGACAGCGTGTACGAGAACTACGCGGCGGTGGGCTGAGCGGGCGACTGTCCCTCGCCTGCCCCGGCCGTCGGCCGGCCACTGGCCGGCTCGCTGCGCCCGCGCCGCTGTCTGACTCGCCGCACCCGCGCTGTCTGACCCGTCGTCCTACGGCCGTCCGACCTGTCGTCTCGTCATGCGTCGGCTCGTCTCACGAGTCGTCGGCTCGTCTTACGCGTCCGCGGCCCCCGGCAGTTCCGGCCGGTTGGCCGCGAGTCGGTCGCCGATGTCCCGCAGCCCCGCGAGGTCGTGGACATCGCCGGGCAGCGCGCCCACTTCGGTCACGGCCACTTCCGGGTGCAGTGAGGCGAAACGGTCGCGGGTGCGCCGCTCCCGCGAGAGCAGATGCATCCGCTCCGCGTGCAGCCTCAGCAGGCCCGCCGTGAGCTGATCGGTGCCGGGGTCGTCGGTGCCGGTGCCGGGGGAGCCGGGCCGAGTGCCGGAGCGGTCCGCGGGCCGGGACGCGTCGGACGCCGTGGCCGCGGGGGATGCGGTGGGGGCGTCGGGCGAGGTGGCCGTGGTGGGAGCGTCGGGTGCGGTGGGGGTTGCTGGTGCGCCGTTAGCGTCGTCGGATCCTGAACTGCCGTACGTGTCGGGAGAGTTACGAAGTCCAGCTTTCCCGCCGTCCTGATCCACAATGCGGGCGTCTTCAAGATTTTCCGCTTCAAGATTTTCCGCGGCGGCGAGCGCCCGCTCGGCCGACAACTGGGCGGCACCGCTGCCATGGACCCGGTTGAGCACCAGACCGGCGAGCGGCATCCGCTCCGCCGCCAGCCGCTCCACGAAGTACGCGGCCTCCCGCAGCGCGTCCCGCTCGGGGGCCGCCACCACCAGGAACGCCGTCCCCGGCGCCTGGAGCAGCTTGTACGTGGCGTCCGCGCGCGTGCGGAAGCCGCCGAACATCGAGTCCATGGCCGCCACGAACGTCTGGACATCCTTCAGCAACTGCCCGCCCAGCAGCTTGCCGAGCGCGCCCGTCATCATCGACATCCCGACGTTGAGGAACTTCATCCCCGCGCGGCCGCCGACCTTGGCGGGCGCGAGCAGCACCCGGATCAGCTTGCCGTCCAGGAACGACCCGAGCCGCTTGGGCGCGTCCAGGAAGTCCAGCGCCGAACGCGACGGCGGGGTGTCGACGACGATCAGGTCCCACTCGTCCCTGGCCCGCAACTGGCCCAGCTTCTCCATCGCCATGTACTCCTGCGTGCCGGCGAAGCCCGCGGAGAGCGACTGGTAGAAGGGGTTCGAGAGGATCGCCGCCGCCCGCTCGGGATCCGCGTGCGACTCGACGATCTCGTCGAACGTCCGCTTCATGTCGAGCATCATCGCGTGCAGTTCGCCCCGCGCGGAGTCGTCGATGCCCTTCACCCGGCGCGGGGTGTTGTCCAGCGAGTCGATGCCCATGGACTGGGCGAGCCGGCGCGCCGGGTCGATGGTGAGGACCACCACCTTGCGGCCACGCTCGGCGGCCCTGAGGCCGAGCGCCGCCGCCGTCGTCGTCTTGCCGACACCGCCCGAACCGCAGCACACCACGATGCGGGTCGCCGGGTCGTCGAGCAGCGGATCGATGTCGAGCACGCGCGTGGGAGCGAGGCCGCGCGGCTCCCGGCCCTGGGCCGAGCCCTGACCCTGTCCCTGAGCCGAGCCCTGACCCCGTCCCTGAGCCGAGCCTTGATCCCGTCCCTGTGCCGAGTCCTCGGCCCCGCCCCGTTCCTGGGCCTGGTCGCGGCTCATGCGATCCCCTGCTTCCGCAGCTCGGTGGCGAGTTCGTACAGATCCGCGAGGTCCATGCCCTCCGCGTGCAGCGGCAGTTCGTGCGTCGGCAGATCCAGTCCGGCCAGGACCGCGCGCTGCTCCTGCTCCAGCGCGTGCCGCTCGGCGTACTCCTCGGCCTGCCGGAGCAGCGGGTCCACCAGCCGCTCGGCATGCCCGCCGCGCCGCGCCCCGCCGAGCCCGGCGGCGGACAGCGACCGTGCGACAGAGGAACGTCCGACATTCCGTACGAGTTCCAGCTCGTCGGCGTCCAGCACCTCGGGGCGGACCATGTTCACGATGACCCGGCCCACCGGCAGCTTGGCCGCGCGCAGCTCGGCGATGCCGTCGGCGGTCTCCTGGACCGGCATCTCCTCGAGCAGCGTGACCAGGTGGACGGCGGTCTCCGCCGACTTCAGCACCCGCATCACGGCCTGCGCCTGATTGTGTATCGGGCCGATCCGGGCGAGCCCGGCCACCTCGTCGTTGACGTTCAGGAAGCGGGTGACGCGGCCCGTGGGCGGCGCGTCCATGACGACGTAGTCGTACACGAACCGGCCGCTCTTGTCCTTCCTGCGTACCGCCTCGCACGCCTTGCCGGTGAGGAGGACGTCCCTCAGGCCGGGGGCGATGGTGGTGGCGAAGTCGATGGCGCCGAGCTTCTTGAGGGCCCGTCCGGCGCCGCCGAGCTTGTAGAACATCTGGAGGTAGTCCAGAAGGGCCAGTTCGGGGTCGATGGCGAGCGCGTACACCTCACCGCCGCCCGGCGCGACGGCGATCTTGCGTTCCTCGTAGGGCAACGCCTCCGTCTCGAAGAGCTGCGCGATGCCCTGCCGGCCCTCCACCTCGACGAGAAGCGTCCGCTTCCCCGCCGTGGCGAGGGCGAGCGCGAGGGCCGCGGCGACCGTCGTCTTTCCGGTCCCGCCCTTTCCGCTGACGACCTGGAGCCTGCTCACGTCTTCGAGCGTAACCAGTCCGCGTCCGGGGCAATCGGCAGGCTGTGGACAAAGGGGGCGACTATCGGCCACATGGCTTGCGGACGGCTGTGTGGTCGACCGTGCCGCCCGGCCTCGCGGAAGCGCGTCCGACGTGGCTGCGGATCCGGCCCCCGGCAGGCACCGGCCCGCACCGGCGCGGCCCTCCGCAGCGGATACAGTCGCCCCCATGACCAAGTGGGAATACGCAACCGTGCCGCTGCTCGTCCATGCCACGAAGCAGATTCTGGACACCTGGGGCGAGGACGGCTGGGAGCTCGTCCAGGTCGTGCCCGGGCCGAACAACCCCGAGCAGCTCGTGGCCTACCTGAAGCGGGAGAAGGCGTGAGCGCCGTCGAGGCGAGGCTCGCCGAGCTGGGGCTGACCCTGCCCGCCGTGGTGCCGCCGCTCGCGGCCTACCAGCCGGCCGTGCAGTCGGGGCCGTACGTGTTCACGGCCGGCCAGTTGCCCATGGTGGACGGCAAGCTGCCGGTCACCGGCAAGGTCGGCGCGGAGGTCACGCCCGAGGAGGCCAAGGAACTGGCCCGCACCTGCGCCCTGAACGCCCTGGCCGCCGTGAAGTCGGTCGCCGGTGACCTGGACCGCGTCGCGCGCGTGGTGAAGGTCGTCGGCTTCGTCGCGTCGGCCTCGGACTTCACCGGCCAGCCCGCCGTCCTCAACGGCGCGAGCGAACTGCTGGGCGAGGTCCTCGGCGAGAAGGGCGTGCACGCGCGCAGCGCGGTGGGCGTCGCGGTGCTGCCGCTGGACGCACCCGTCGAGGTCGAGATCCAGGTGGAGCTGCTCCCGTAGCGCACGGGCCCGGCCGCGGAGGTCGTGGAGGTCGCGGAGGTGCCCTGACCTCGGGCACCTCTCGAACATTCGCTCCCCAGGGGATAGCCTCGCGCCCATGGCGAATGGGCAGGCGAATGGACAGTGGTTCCCGCAGGACTGGCCGGAACGCATCCGCGCGCTGGCGGACGGCACCCTCACCCCGGTCGCCCCGAAACGCGCCGCCACCGTCATGCTCCTGAAGGACCCCAGGGACGGCGGCACCCCCGTCGTGCACATGCTCCGCAGACGCGCCTCCATGGCCTTCGCCGGAGGCGCGTACGCCTATCCGGGCGGCGGCGTCGACCCGCGCGACGACGACCGCCAGGTGCGCTGGGCCGGCCCCACGCGCGCGTGGTGGGCCGAACGGCTCGGTGTCGACGGCGCGGCGGCCCAGGCGATCGTCTGCGCGGCCGTACGCGAGACGTACGAGGAGGCGGGCGTCCTGCTCGCCGGGCCCACCCCCGACACGGTGGTCGGCGACACCACCGGCGACGACTGGGAGGCCGACCGTGCCGCCGTGGCCGCCCGTGAGCTGTCCTTCGCGGAGTTCCTCGACCGCCGCGGCCTGGTCCTGCGGTCCGACCTGCTGGGCGCCTGGACGCGCTGGATCACCCCCGAGTTCGAGTCCCGCCGCTACGACACCTGGTTCTTCGTGGCCGCGCTCCCCGAGGGCCAGCGCACCCGCAACGCCTCCACGGAGGCCGACCGCACGGTGTGGATCCGCCCCGCCGAGGCCGCCGAGCGCTACGACCGGGGCGAGCTGACGATGATGCCGCCCACCATCGCGACCCTGCGCCAGCTCCTGCCGTACGGCTCGGCGGCCGACGCGCTGGCCGCGGCGCCCGCGCGCGACCTCACACCCGTCCTGGCCGAGGCGCGGCTGGACGGGGGCGAGATCGTGCTGTCCTGGCCCGGCCACGGCGAGTTCACCAAGCACATCCCGATCGCCGCCGGGGGAGGCCCCGCATGACGTACGCCGGCGCCCTTCCGGGCCAGCCCCGTGGCGAGGTCCTCTCCGGACCGGCCACCGCGCGTGCCGTGAACGTCCTCGCGCCCAACGCCTCCGCGATGACCCTGGACGGCACCAACACCTGGATCGTCGCCGAACCCGACTCGGACCTGGCGGTCGTGATCGACCCGGGCCCGCTGGACGAGGGGCATCTGCGCGCGGTCGTCGACACCGCCGAGCGGGCCGGCCGGCGCGTCGCCCTCACCCTGCTCACCCACGGCCACCCCGACCACGCGGAGGGCGCCGCCCGCTTCGCCGAGCTGACCGGTACACGCGTGCGTGCCCTGGACCCCGCCCTGCGACTCGGCGACGAGGGCCTGGCCCACGGGGACGTCGTCACCGTCGGCGGACTGGAACTGCGGGTCGTCCCGACCCCGGGCCACACCGCGGACTCGCTCTGCTTCCACCTCCCGGCCGACGGCGCCGTCCTCACCGGCGACACGATCCTGGGGCGCGGTACGACCGTCGTGGCGCACCCCGACGGCCGCCTCGGCGACTATCTGGACTCCCTGCGGCGCCTGAGGTCCCTCACGGTCGACGACGGCGTCCACACGGTCCTCCCGGGCCACGGGCCCGTCCTGGAGGACGCACAGGGCGCCGTGGAGTTCTACCTCGCCCACCGCGCCCACCGCCTCGCCCAGGTCGAGACGGCCGTCGAGAACGGCTTCACGGCCCCCTCCGAGGTCGTCGCCCACGTCTACGCCGACGTCGACCGCTCCCTGTGGCCGGCGGCGGAACTCTCCGTCCGCGCGCAACTGGAGTACCTCCAGGAGCACGGGTTGATCTAGCGGGGGCCGAACCGGTGATCTAAGCAGCCGTCGCGTCCTCCGGCCGGGCCGCCTTGGTCCCGTGCACACGCGTGTACTCCCGTGCGAGCCACGGCCCCAGGTCGTCCAGGTAGGCCGTGAGGACGGCCGCGTCGCCGGTCGGCTCGTACCCGAGGGCGGCCGCCGCCCGGACCTGCGCGGCCCGCTCGGGGTAGTACCCGGCGAAGACGTCCGCCATCACGCGCAGATCGCTGCTCCAGCCGTTCCACCGGGGCATGACCAGGGTGAACGCTGTGCGGACGAGATGACGGGACATGTACCGGACGAGAGAACGCCGGGTGTGCTCGCTGTCGGACACGTCGCCCGCGTCGCCCGCGCGTGCCACCCGCTCGCGCCAGCGGGGCAGCAGCAGGCCGAGGTCGCCGTTGGTCTCGCGGGCGAGGAGCGTGTCGGGGCGGTAGCGGGGCAGGGACGCGGCGAGGTCGTGGCCGAGGAGGGGCGTGCACAGGCAGGCCACGAAGAAGCCCATGTCGTGCCGCTCCAGGTCGCTCAGCAGCCGGGCACGGCCGTACAGCAGCGCCCCGCCGCCTTCGATCTGCGGGAACTCGGCGTCGAGGGCCTCGACGAGCGCGCGGGCGCCCGCGTGGTCCGCCTCGGCCGGCTCGTCGTGCAGGGCGGCCAGGAGGTCCAGGTCGCTGCGGCCCACGCGCGCGGTGCCGCGCGGGATCGAGCCGTAGAGGTAGGCGCTGTGCAGCCGTACGCCGAACAGGTCGGTGAGCCGTTCCCGGGCGGCCGCGACGACGGGGCGGAAGACGGCTGGCACGCGCGCGAGGGAGCCCTCGCGGGCGATGTACCCCTGGGCGTCGAGACCCCTGACGGCAGCCGTGTCGGTCATGGGGCCACTGTGCCGCCCGGCGGGCGGATCGGCGGCTCATTTTTCGAGTGACGAAGGGCCCGCCCTTTGGGCGAGCCCTTCCGCACCGGACGGATCAGACCCGTGTCAGCGGGACCGCTTCGCCAGTCGCTCCACGTCCAGCAGGATCACGGCCCGCGCCTCCAGGCGCAGCCAGCCGCGGCCCGCGAAGTCGGCGAGCGCCTTGTTGACCGTCTCGCGGGAGGCGCCGACGAGCTGGGCCAGCTCCTCCTGCGTCAGGTCGTGGACGACGTGGATGCCCTCCTCGGACTGCACGCCGAAGCGGCGCGACAGGTCCAGCAGGGCGCGCGCCACGCGTCCGGGGACGTCCGAGAAGACGAGGTCGGACATGGCGTCGTTGGTCTTGCGCAGACGCCGGGCGACGGCGCGCAGCAGCGCGGCGGCCACCTCGGGGCGCGCGTTCAGCCAGGGCTGGAGGTCGCCGTGGCCCAGGCCGAGCAGCTTGACCTCGGTCAGGGCGGTCGCCGTCGCCGTACGCGGGCCAGGGTCGAACAGCGACAGTTCGCCGATCAGTTCGCCGGGGCCGACCACGGCGAGCATGTTCTCGCGGCCGTCCGGGGATGTGCGGTGGAGCTTGACCTTGCCCTCGGTGACGACATAGAGCCGGTCGCCCGGGTCGCCCTCGTGGAACAGGGAGTCGCCACGGGCGAGCGTCACCTCACTCATGGAGGCGCGCAGCTCAGCGGCCTGCTCGTCGTCGAGAGCCGCGAAGAGCGGGTTGCGCCGCAGAACGTCGTCCACGAGTTCTCTCCTTGTCGACCTGCTCAGGGGATCTTGCTCCCCCTTGGTACCAGGGGACCGTGTTCCCCATTTTGCTGGACGGTCCAAACAGTGTGATCTGTCACAAGGATGCCGTACACATGTCCCGTGGTAAGCGGCAGGGGTCCAATTGGGGGCTGATCTTCAGGGTCCGGGGCGGATGTCGGTGCCGGGCTTTAGGCTGGCCGGGTGTCCAAAACGCCGGTGAGAGCACAGGCCGAGGGGGCTGTGCGGGTGAAGGCCCGTCGCGATTCCGCCGAGGGCGAACAGTGTTCCGGTGGTGGCGATCAAGCGGCGAGAAAGCGGCAAAGGTGACGAAGAATCCCCGGTTCAGCAAGCCCGAGTCCCGTACGGCCCTGGTGCGCCGCGCCCGCCGGATCAACCGCGAGCTGGCCGAGATCTACCCCTATGCCCACCCCGAGCTGGACTTCGAGAACCCCTTCCAGCTCGTCGTCGCCACGGTCCTGTCCGCCCAGACCACCGACCTGCGCGTCAACCAGACCACCCCCGCCCTCTTCGCCAAGTACCCCACCCCCGAGGACCTGGCCGCCGCCGATCCCGAGGAGGTCGAGGAGATCCTGCGTCCGACCGGGTTCTTCCGGGCGAAGACCCGGTCGGTGATAGGGCTCTCCAAGGCCCTCGTGGAGCAGTTCGACGGCGAGGTCCCCGGCCGGCTGGAGGACCTGGTCAAGCTGCCCGGGGTCGGCCGCAAGACGGCCTTCGTGGTGCTGGGGAACGCGTTCGGCCGCCCCGGGATCACCGTGGACACCCACTTCCAGCGGCTGGTGAGGCGCTGGCGGTGGACCGAGGAGACCGAGCCCGACAAGATCGAGGCCGCCGTCGGCGCGCTCTTCCCCAAGAGCGAGTGGACGATGCTCTCCCACCATGTGATCTTCCACGGCCGCCGGATGTGCCACGCCCGCAAACCCGCCTGCGGCGTCTGCCCCATCGCGCCGCTCTGCCCGGCGTACGGCGAGGGCGAGACGGACCCCGAGAAGGCGAGAAAGCTGCTCAAGTACGAGAAGGGCGGCTTCCCCGGCCAGCGGCTGAACCCGCCGCAGTCCTACCTCGACGCGGGCGGCCGCCCGGCCCCGCCGCTGGGGGCCGGATGACGCGCGCGGCCACCGGACGGCCGGCGGAACGATCAGCGGGTCCTCGCGCGTTGGACCCGTCAGGACGGGGGGTGGTGCGACGGTGACGCGAGCGAGTGGCACACGCGGCACACCGGGCGGTGCGCGCGACGCGCAGGGCGCTCCGGTGGGCCTCAGCAAGGAGGGCCTGCCCGCCTGGCTGGACCCGGTGGTGCACGCGGTGGAGACGGTCGAACCGCTCCAGCTCAGCCGCTTCCTGCCCCCCGAGGACGGCGCGGGGCGGCAGTCGGCCGTCCTGGTCCTGTTCGGCGAGGGCGGGCGCGGACCCGAACTGCTCCTGATGGAGCGGGCCACCTCCCTGCGCTCGCACGCCGGTCAGCCCTCCTTCCCCGGCGGCGCCCTCGACCCGGAGGACGGCGATCCGCAGGGCGACGGACCGCTGCGCGCGGCCCTGCGCGAGGCCGAGGAGGAGACCGGCCTCGATCCGTCCGGCGTCCAGCTCTTCGGCGCGCTGCCCAAGCTGTACATCCCGGTCAGCGGGTTCGTCGTCACCCCGGTCCTGGGCTGGTGGCGCGAGCCCACCCCGGTCGGCGTCGTCGACCCGAACGAGACGGCGCGGGTGTTCACGGTCCCCGTGGCCGATCTCACGGACCCCGCGCACCGCGCGACGACCGTCCACCCCAGCGGTCACCGAGGTCCGGCATTCCTGGTCGAATCGGCCCTCGTCTGGGGCTTCACGGCCGGCATCATCGACCGGCTGCTGCACTTCGCGGGCTGGGAGCGGCCCTGGGACCGGGGGAAGCAGGTCCCGCTGGACTGGAGGTCATGACAGGGTGTCCACCGTGCTGTGTCGGCCCGGGAAGCGTCCCAGGACCCCCGGCCGACCTGTAGTGACCGCGAATTGATGAGGCGAGGCGCGAAGCGGTGAACGTGCTGGACATCCTGTTGCTCGTCGCGGCCGTGTGGTTCGCGGTCGTCGGATACCGACAGGGCTTCGTCGTCGGCATCCTGTCGGTGATCGGGTTCCTGGGAGGCGGTCTCGTCGCCGTCTACCTGCTGCCCGTGATCTGGGACTGGCTCACCGACAACTCCGAGGTCAGCACCACGGCCGCCGTCGTCGCGGTCGTGATCGTCATCGTCTGCGCCTCCATAGGCCAGGCGTTCACCACCCATCTCGGCAACAAACTGCGCCGGTACATCACCTGGTCCCCGGCCCGCGCGCTCGACGCGACCGGCGGCGCGCTGGTCAACGTCGTGGCGATGCTGCTCGTCGCCTGGCTGATCGGCTCGGCGCTGGCCGGCACCACCCTGCCGACGCTCGGCAAGGAGGTCCGCAGCTCCAAGGTGCTCCAGGGCGTGTCGCGGGCGCTGCCGACCCAGGCGGACACCTGGTTCGCCGATTTCTCCTCCGTCCTCGCGCAGAACGGCTTCCCGCAGGTCTTCAGCCCCTTCGCCAACGAGCCGATCACCGACGTCCAGCCGCCCGACCCGGAACTGGCCGGCAGCGCCGTGGCCAAGCGGGCGCAGCGATCCATCGTCAAGGTCATGGGCACCGCGGAGAGTTGCGGCAAGGTGCTGGAGGGCACCGGCTTCGTCTTCGCGGAGCGCCGCGTCATGACCAACGCGCACGTGGTGGGCGGCGTCGACGAACCCACCGTCCAGATAGGCGGGGAGGGCCGCAAGTACGACGCCACGGTCGTGCTGTACGACTGGAAGCGCGACATCGCCGTCCTGGACGTACCCGAACTCAAGGCGCCCGCCCTGCGGTTCACCGGTGACGACGCCGTGAGCGGGGACGGCGCGATCGTGGCCGGCTTCCCGGAGAACGGGGCGTACGACGTGCGCGCCGCGCGCGTGCGCGGGCGCATCACCGCCAACGGCCCGGACATCTACCACCGCGGCACCGTGCGCCGTGATGTGTACTCGCTCTTCACGACCGTCCGCCAGGGCAACTCCGGCGGCCCGCTGCTCACACCCGAAGGCGAGGTGTACGGCGTGGTGTTCGCGAAGTCCCTCGACGACGCCGAGACCGGCTACGCCCTCACCGCGGACGAGATCCGGCAGGACATCGCCCAGGGGCGCAGCGCGGGCCAGCAGGTGGACAGCGACAACTGCGCCCTCTGAGGGGGGCCGTGGGTCTGGTGAGGTGGGCGTCAGCCTCGTGGGTGGCGCAGGCGTACCGAGACCCAGCGGGCCCGGCGGCGCAGGATGCGCGGAATGCCCACCTTGAGGTCGGAGCCCGGAATCTGCGGGTCCGCACCTCGTCGGTGAGGGCTCAGGCCGTTGGCCGAGCGGCGGTTGCGTGCTGCGTCACTGTAGTCGTGCGTCCAGCCCATACCCCGACGTCTGCCCCCGCCCCAAGGTCGATAACCGCGCTCGGGGCGCCCAATTGGCCTATGCGCCGGGCAAGTGGCCGTTCGTAGAACTGCCGTTCCGCTTCCGGATACCGGGCGCGACAGGTCCGTCACCGATCGGGCTCGGGGTCTTTCAGCCAATTGACCAGTTCTGTACTGAAAGTGACCGGATCCTCCTCGTGCGGGAAGTGCCCGAGGCCGTCGAAGAGCCGCCAGCGGTACGGGGCTTCCACGTATTCGCCGGAGCCCGCGGCGCTGCGGGTCCGCATCACCGGATCGAGGGAGCCGTGCAGATGCAGCGTCGGCACCCGCACCGGCCGCTTCATCCGCCGGTAGAACTGCACCCCGTCCGGGCGCGCCAGCGACCGCACCAGCCACCGGTACGGCTCCACCGAGCAGTGCGCCGTGGACGGGATGCACATCGCCCGCTGATACGTCCGCACCGCCTCGTCGTCCGGCAGCAGCGGGCCGGACCAGTCCCGGATCAGCCGGCCCACCAGCTCCCCGTCCTCGGCCGTGAGCTGCCGCTCGGGCACCCACGGCCGCTGGAAGCCCCAGATGTGGGAACTCGCGGACGTCTGCCGGACGTCGGCCAGCATCGCCGAGCGCCACCGCCGGGGGTGCGGCATCGAGGAGACGACGAGCCGGCGCACCAGCTTGGGCCGCATCACGGCCGCCGTCCACGCCAGATAGCCGCCCAGGTCATGGCCGACCAGCGCCGCGTCCGGCTCGCCGAGCGAGCGGATCACGCCGGTGATGTCGAGGGCGAGGTTGGCCGGATCGTAGCCCCGGGGCGTACGGTCGCTGCCGCCCACGCCCCGCAGGTCCATCGCGACGGCCCGGAAGCCCGCGTCGGCCAGCGCGGTGAGCTGGTGCCGCCAGGTCCACCAGAACTGCGGGAAGCCGTGGACGAGCATGACCAGCGGCCCGTCACCGGCCTCCGCGATGTGGAAGCGGGCGCCGTTGGCCGCGACCTCGCGATGCGTCCAGGGGCCGTCGGGCCGGACGATCGAGGCGGGCTGCGCCGAAGGGGTGCCGGGGTCCGTCATGACGACGAGCGTGCCACAGCCTCGATGGCCTGCGGCGCCCGGTCCTGCGGCAGCGCCCGGTCCAGCGGCAGGACCTGGTCCTTGGGCAGCTCGGGACGCGGGTGCGGCTTGGCGTTCTGGAGGACACCCGCCGTCTCCTTCACCGACGCGGCCACCTTCTGCGGGCCCTGGCTCTTCTTGGCCTTCTTCGCGAACGCCACGCCGACCAGCGTCAGGACGACCGCGATCAGTACGTTCGCCGCGAAGGACAGCAGGAAGCAGAGCGCGAGATTCCAGTCGCTCCAGGTCCGGATGCCGTACGCCAGCGCGAAGTTCAGCATCGGCAGGGAGAACACCAGCACCGCGCCGGCCACCGAGAAGGCGCCCCCGCTCATCGCGCCGCGCTTGACGTCCTGCTTGAGCTGGGCCTTGGCCAGCGCGATCTCGTCGTGCACCAGGGCCGACAACTCGGTCGTCGCCGAGGCGAACAACTGGCCGATGCTGCGTTCGGCGCCGACCGGGGTGCCGTCGGGTGCGCTCATCGCGTTCTCCCTCTTCCGCTGCTGGGGTGTTTCCTGCTTCTGGCTTCTTTTGTACCGTCCCGTCAGATCATGCCGGACGGCCGCCGTCCTCGCCCGCCCCGCCCGCCACTTCGGCGACTCCGTGGCGCGCGGAAGGGGTCTTCGCGGCCCCCACGACCGTGTGTGAGGGGGGTATGGGCTGGGCTATCCGGACTGCGGGTGCCGACCGGCGCGCTCCCGGACGATCGCCTCGGCGCGCCGCCGGTGCTCGACGGCCTTCCCCTCGTGGATCTCGGCCATCCGCAGGTGGTAGTCCGGATCGTCCTGCTCGTAGACGTCCGGGATGCCGTCCTGGTCGTCGTCGCGCTCCTCGGCCTCGTACAGCCGCCGGTAGCGGGCGTTGCGCAGCTTCAGCAGGACGGTCGCCAGGACGGCCGCGATCAGCGAGCCCATCAGGACGGACGCCTTGACCTCGTCGGTCAGCGCCGCGTCGCCCTCGAAGGCCAGCTCCCCGATCAGCAGCGAGACCGTGAAGCCGATACCGGCGAGCGTGGCGACGGCGAAGAGGTCCGCCCAGGCGAGGTCCTCGCTCAGCGAGGCCCGGGTGAAGCGCGCGGTCAGCCAGGTCCCGCCGAAGACACCGACCGTCTTGCCGACCACGAGCCCCAGCACCACTCCGAGTGTCTCCGGCTGCCGGAACACGTTCGCGAGCGCCCCGCCGGAGACCGCCACACCCGCGCTGAACAGGGCGAACAGCGGTACCGCCAGGCCCGCGGACAGTGGCCGCACCAGATGCTCGATCCGCTCGCCCGGGGAGCGCTCCTCGCCCTCGCGGGTGGTGCAGCGCAGCATCAGGCCCATGGCGACACCGGCGATCGTGGCGTGGACGCCGCTGTTGTACATCAGCGCCCAGATCACGAGCGCGAGCGGCACGTACACGTACCAGCCGCGCACGCCCGTGCGCAGCAGCACCCAGAAGACGACGAGACCGGCCAGCGCGCCGCCCAGCGCCAGGAGACTGATGTCGGCGGTGAAGAACACGGCGATGATCAGGATCGCGAACAGGTCGTCCACGACCGCCAGGGTGAGCAGGAAGGCGCGCAGGGCGCCCGGCAGGGACGTCCCGATGACGGCGAGCACGGCGAGCGCGAACGCGATGTCGGTGGCGGTGGGTACGGCCCACCCGTCGAGCGAACCGCCCCCGAGGACGTTGGTGAGCGCGTACACGAGAGCCGGTACGGCCATCCCGCACAGCGCGGCCGCCACGGGGAGCGCGGCGGCCCTGGGGTCCTTGAGGTCGCCGGCGACGAGCTCGCGTTTCAGCTCTACGCCCGCGACGAAGAAGAAGACCGCGAGGAGACCGTCGGCCGCCCAGTGCTCGACGGAGAGATGCAGACCGAGCGCCTCGGGGCCGAAGTGGTAGTCGCCGACGCTCACATAGCTGTCGTGCAGCGCGGGGACGTTCGCCCAGATCAGGGCGGCGACGGCGGCGACGAGCAGCAGCACGCCCCCGACCGTCTCGGTGCGCAGCGCGTCCGTGACGGCCGATCGCTCGGGCAGCGAGAGCCGGCCGAGGAACGTACGGGACGAGGGGGTGCGGGACGCTGTCACGGTGGAGACCTCCGGGCGGTGGGCATGGCTGAGCGCATGCCGACCAGACTTCCCGGCGCACCTGAGGCAATGATGTTTTTTGCTTAGATTACCTAAGGTGTGGCGGTGGCGCACCAGGTGATCTCACGTTAGGCGCACGAAGGGCACCCGGCGCGGCCAGCGTGCGTACGCCGATCCGCCGGGTGCCCTTCGTGCCGTCCTCGGGGCTGTGGGCTCAGTCCTCGCTGGGCGCGGCCGGGAGCTTGGCCTGGATGAGGTCCATGACCGTGGAGTCGGTCAGGGTGGTGACGTCACCGAGCTGACGGTTCTCCGCGACGTCCCGCAGCAGCCGGCGCATGATCTTGCCGGAGCGGGTCTTGGGCAGTTCGGCGACCGGCAGGACCCGCTTGGGCTTGGCGATCGGGCCGAGCGTGGCGCCGACGTGGTTGCGCAGTTCGGCGACGAGGTTCTCGTCCTCCGCGTTCGCCGTGCCGCGCAGGATCACGAAGGCCACGATCGCCTGCCCGGTCGTCTCGTCCGCCGCCCCGACCACGGCCGCCTCGGCGACCGAGGGGTGCGACACGAGCGCCGACTCCACCTCGGTGGTGGAGATGTTGTGGCCCGACACGAGCATCACGTCATCGACCCGGCCCAGGAGCCAGATGTCGCCGTCGTCGTCCTTCTTGGCGCCGTCGCCCGCGAAGTACTTGCCCTCGAACCGCGACCAGTAGGTGTCCAGGAACCGCTGGTCGTCGCCCCAGATGGTGCGCAGCATCGACGGCCACGGCTCGGTGAGGACCAGATAGCCGCCCCCGCCGTTGGGCACCTCGTTCGCCTCGTCGTCGACGACGGTCGCGGAGATGCCCGGCAGCGGGGTCTGCGCCGAACCCGGCTTGGTCGCGGTGACGCCCGGCAGCGGCGAGATCATCATCGCGCCGGTCTCGGTCTGCCACCAGGTGTCCACGATCGGCGTCCGGTCGGCACCGATGTGCTTGCGGTACCAGATCCATGCCTCGGGGTTGATGGGCTCGCCCACCGAACCCAGCACCCGCAGCGAGGACAGGTCGAACTTCGCGGGGATGTCGTCGCCCCACTTCATGAACGTCCGGATCGCGGTCGGCGCCGTGTACAGGATCGTCACCCCGTACTTCTGCACGATCTCCCAGAACCGCCCCTGGTGCGGGGTGTCCGGCGTGCCCTCGTACATGACCTGCGTGGCGCCGTTCGCGAGCGGCCCGTAGACGATGTACGAGTGCCCGGTGACCCAGCCGACGTCGGCCGTGCACCAGTACACGTCCGTCTCCGGCTTGAGGTCGAAGACGGCGTGATGGGTGTAGGCCGTCTGGGTGAGGTAGCCGCCCGAGGTGTGCAGGATGCCCTTCGGCTTCCCCGTCGTCCCGGACGTGTACAGGATGAACAGCGGCTGCTCGGCGTCGAACGCCTCCGGGGTGTGCTCGGCGGACTGCCGCTCGACGATCTCGTCCCACCACACGTCACGGCTGTCGTCCCACGCCACGTCCTGGCCGGTACGGCGGACCACGAGCACATGCTCGACGTTGCCCGCCTTGGCGACCGCCTCGTCGACCGCCGGCTTCAGCGCGGACGGCTTGCCGCGCCGGTACCCGCCGTCCGCCGTGATGACGACCTTGGCGTCGGCGTCCTGGATGCGCGTGGCCAGCGCGTCCGCCGAGAAACCGCCGAAGACGACCGAGTGCGCGGCGCCGATCCGGGCGCACGCCAGCATCGCGACCGCCGTCTCCGGGATCATCGGCATGTAGACGGCGACCCGGTCGCCCTTGGCCACCCCCAGCTCCAGCAGCGCGTTGGCCGCCTTCGACACCTCGTCCTTGAGCTGGGCATAGGTGAGCGCGCGGCTGTCACCGGGCTCGCCCTCGAAGTGGATCGCGACCCGGTCGCCGTGCCCGGCCTCCACATGGCGGTCCACGCAGTTGTACGCCACGTTCAGCTCGCCGTCCTGGAACCACTTGGCGAACGGCGGGTTCGACCAGTCCAGCGTCTCCGTCGGCTCCTTGGCCCAGGTCAGCCGACGGGCCTGCTCGGCCCAGAAGCCGAGCCTGTCAGCCTTGGCCTGTTCGTACGCCTCCGCCGTGACGTTGGCGCCGGCGGCCAGGTCGGCGGGCGGCACGAACCTGCGCTCTTCCTTGAGCAGGTTGGAAAGGGAAGAACTCTCGCTCATCGCTCCCTCTCCATCCTCAGCAGGTTGGCCAGGCTCTCGTTGCTCACGACATCTCCCTTTCGAAGGGTGTCCGTTGTGTCCCAGGCCACAGCTCATCAGACCCAGGGGGCCGGTGACAAGGGTCGCCCGAAAATTGGTTTAGACCTGTGGGATTTTGGCTGACCGGGTCACCTGTACCCACGGACGCCGAACGGGTGGGGTTCACCCGCTCACGCCGTCAGATCCACCGCTCCCACATGGTCGAACACGACACCTTCGTCCTGGCCCTGGAGCAGATACGCCTGCGCCTCGCCCACGTGGAAGTACAGCCCGTGCAGCTCCAGCTCCCCGCTCCGCAGGGCGCGGGCCACCGACTCATGGGCCCGCAGATGCTCCAACTGCTGGACCACATTGGTCAGGCAGAGCTGCTCGACCGCGTCCGCGGCCGCCCGCCCGGCCAGCCGGGGCCAGGGACGGCGGTCGTCGGCCATCCGCTCCAGACTCGGCACGCCCAGCCGCAGCCACCGCCTCAGCGGGGTCTGGGTCTGGCCGGGATCGGACTGGAGCAGCGCCTGCATGGCACCGCACCCGGAGTGGCCGCACACCGTGATGGACCGGACGTGCAGCACGTCCACGGCGTACTCGATCGCCGCCGCCACCGAGTCGTCCCCGCTCTCCTCGCCGGGCGGTGGCACCAGATTGCCCACATTGCGCACCACGAACAGGTCTCCCGGACCACTGGACGTGATCATCGAGGTGACCAGCCGGGAGTCGGCACAGGTCAGGAACAGTTGCGTCGGCCGCTGCCCCTCCTTGGCCAACCGCGCCAACTCCCCACGGACCAGCGGCGCGGTGTTCCGCTGGAACGCGGTGATCCCATGGACGAGTTGCCGGCCGCCGAGGGGTGCGGCAGGTGCTGAGGTTCCTCCTAGCGGGGTGAGTACGGACGGGTCGGTTGTCTGCCCGGCCTCCGTCGGGCGAGGGGCGTCATCGTGCCGGTCCGGATGCCGGTCCGGATGCCGGTCCGGGTGCCGGCTCGGATGCTGGCCCGGCTGCCGGTCGGGATGCCGCCCCGGGTGCTGTCCGGAGGTGGCGGCCGGCGGCGCGAGACGGGGGACCTCGCACCGGTGGTTGCGCCAGGGCGTCCACGGCCGGCACTGGCACTCGGCGCGGGCGGAACCGAGGTGCAGGGTGGGGTGGGCGGTGTGCGGCGCGGATGTGGTGTCGGTATCGGCGTGGGTGCCGGTGCCGGTGCCGGTGCCGGTGCCGGTGCCGGTGGTGCCGGGGTCGGCTGCTCCCGGGTCCGTCCCGGTGGCGACGCGGCGGCCGGTCAGTTCGACGGTGCCGCCCTGTGCGGTGTGCGTCTTCCGCCAGTCCTGGAGCGCCTCGTACGCCGCGTGGTCCATGAAGGAGCCGTCCAACTCGACCACGACATGGCTGCCTTGGGGTACGTGGTGCAGGGCCCGGCTGAGCCGGGGGACCGCGAGGAACGTCAACTGGCCTCGTACGTGTACGTGATGGACTCCTTCCTTCTCGTCATGAGTGATACGGGTGCGGGTGAGGCGGTGCAGGGCGACGGCGACCGCCACGGCGATCCCCAGCGTCACGCCCTCCAGGACACCGAGGAACACCACACCGAGGGTGGTGACGGCGTACACCAGCGCCTCTCGGTGGCGCGTCACCGTGCGGATGTGGTGCAGGGACACCATCTGGATGCCGACGGCCATCACCAGGGCGGCGAGCGAGGCGAGCGGGATCAGCTCCAGGATCGGAACCATCAGCAGCGCGGCGACTACTACGAGAACGCCGTGCAGCATCGTGGAGTTCCGGCTCACGGCACCGGATTGGACATTCGCCGAACTCCGTACGGCGACCCCGGCGACGGGCAGTCCGCCGAGGGTGCCGGAGACGATGTTGGCGGCGCCCTGGCCGAGGAGTTCGCGGTCCAGGTCGGAGCGGCCGACCCGGGCCGGGCCGCCGGGGCGGGTCGCGATGAGCTTGTCCACGGCGACGGCGCCGAGCAGCGACTGCACACTGCACACCAGCGTGGTGGTGAGGACGGCGGCGACGAGGCCGAGGGCCGGGCCTTCGGGCAGTCCGGCCAGGGCGTGACTGCGCCAGGAGGGCAGGTCGACCTTGGGCAGCACGAGCCCGGCGAGCGCGGCGGCAGCGGTGGCCCCGGACACGGCGATCAGGGCGGCGGGCACTCTGCGCAGCAGCCGGCCGGCCCGGCCCGGGATGCGCGGCCAGAGCAGCAGCAGGGTCAGGGTCATCGCGCTCACGGCCACCGCGGCGGGGTCCAGCCCGGCGAGTTGGGCGGGCAGTGCGCGGAGGTTGGCGAGCACGGAGCTCTGCGGGGTGCCGCCGAGGACGATGTGCAGTTGCGCGACGGCGATGGTGACGCCGATGCCGGCGAGCATGCCGTGCACGATGGCCGGGCTGACGGCGAGCGCGGTGCGGGCCACGCGCAGGCAGCCGAGGCCGAGTTGGGCGAGTCCGGCGAGGACGGTGATGGCGCAGGTGGTCCGCCAGCCGTAGCGCTGGATGAGGTCGGCGGTGACGACCGTGAGCCCGGCGGCGGGGCCGCTGACCTGGAGCGGCGATCCGCCGATCCGGCCGGCGACGATCCCGCCGACGGCGGCCGCGACGAGCCCGGCCTGGAGTGGTGCGCCGGTGGCCAGGGCGATGCCGAGGGAGAGCGGAAGGGCGATCAGGAAGACGGCGATCGCGGCGGACACGTCGGCGCCCGCGATGCGGAAGCGGCGGGGCGGGGTGGACGGCGGACTGTGGGGGCGGTGGATGCGCTGGGTGCGCTTCGAGTCGGTGCGGGTGGGGACGCAGGCTGACATGTTCCCGTCTCCTCCGGGGCGGCGCGGTCGCGGAACAGGTGGTCCCCCGTGGGACACGGGGGTGGTCGCGGCCGTGGGTCACGGCGTGCAGCGGCGGGATGAAAAGTGACGCTCAGTAAACGGATCGTAATGCAGAGTAAAGGTCCGGCATGGATATATGCGGCAAATGGGGCATGCAATCACTCGAATGTATGAACTGGGCATTTCATCGGCTTGTCGTACTAATTCCTTCTCGGTCCCCGTGCGACCTTGACGGCGCCGTCGGCTCGTCCCGGCGGCACCGTCAGAGAACGCCCTCGCCGGCGTTGGCCGAGAGAAGGAAGAAGGTGGGCGGATGATGGCCGCCACCCACAGGATCGCCGCGGGCGCCGTCGCCGTGGCGTTCACCGCGTCGCTCGCCGGTTGTGCCACGGGAACCGGCGGTTCCCACGGTGCGAAGGAAGGTGTCGAGGGCCCACCGGCCAAGGCGCCCAAGAGCACGGTCCGGTTGATCGGCGACGGGTCCACCGCCTACACCGGGGCCCAGCCACACCAGCCCCGCCCCGAACGGCTGAAGTCCGGTCAGAAGCCCCCGCAGTTCGTGGTCTTCTCCTGGGACGGCGCCGGCGAGGACAGCCAGAAGCTGTTCTCCCACTTCCGCCAGGTCTCCAAGGCCAACAACGCCACGATGACGTACTTCCTCAGCGGCGTGTACCTGCTGCCGGAGGAGAAGGCCGACCTCTACCGGCCGCCGCAGCACTCGCCGGGCCGCTCCGACATCGGCTTCAACGACCGGCAGGGCATCGCCGCCACGGTGGAGCAGTTGCGCCTGGCGTGGCTGGAGGGCAACGAGATCGGCACCCACTTCAACGGCCACTTCTGCGGGAAGAACGGCGGCGTCGGCGAGTGGTCGGTCGACGAGTGGAAGGACGAGATCTCCCAGGCCAAGCAGTTCGTGAAGACCTGGAAGACCAACACGGGCATGACGCAGACCGCCCCGCTGCCCTTCGACTACGACAAGGAACTCGTCGGCGCCCGCACTCCCTGCCTCGAAGGCCAGCAGAACTTCATGCAGGCCGCCCGCGAACTGGGCTTCCGCTACGACACCAGCGGGGTCAACAACCAGGTCTGGCCCAGCAAGAAGCAGGGCCTGTGGGACCTGTCGATGCAGCTCGTGCCCTTCCCCGGCCACCGCTACGAGCAGCTCACCATGGACTACAACTTCATGGTCAACCAGTCCGGCACCACCACCCAGGGCGACCCCGCCAAGCACGCGCAGTGGGGCGACGAGATGCGTGACGGCCTGCTCAAAGGCTTCGACCGGGCCTACCAGGGCAACCGCGCCCCGCTGATCATCGGCAACCACTTCGAGTCCTGGAACGGCGGCACGTACATGCGCGCCGTCGAGGACGTCGTCGAGGCCGTCTGCAACAAGCCCGACGTGCGCTGTGTCTCCTTCCGGCAGTTGGCCGACTGGCTCGACACCCAGGACCCGCAGACGCTGGCCAGACTGCGCACCCTGGACGTCGGCCAGGCGCCCACGCAGGGCTGGGAGTCCTTCCTCTCCGCAGGCTCCGGAGCCGCGGCCCCGGCCCCGAAGGGCGTCCCCGGGGCGCCCGCGGCCGGGCGGTAGAGAACCGACCGGCCGGCCGGGACACGGTCGCGGCCGCCCCGTTGACGCCTGTGTATGCGTCAGACGGCGGCCGCGACGCTCTCGCCGAGGACGAAGTCGGGGTCGACCTGTGCCGCCAGGTCGGCCCCGGTCCGCTCATTGCCCCAGGACTGCGCGTTCTTCAGATGGAAGTGCACCATCTGGCGCGTGTAACGCTCCCGGTCGCGCCGCTCGTACGCCGAGTCGGCGGTCGTCCGCAACAGGTGCAGCGCCTCGCGGTTGGTGTCCTCCAGGAGGTCGAACCGGGGCGGCCGGCCCTTCTCCATGGCGCGCACCCAGTCCGAGTGCCCCACCGTCACGAGCAGGTCGTCCCCGACCTCGGCGCGGAGGAAGTCGAGGTCGTCCTGACCCTGCACCTTGTTGCCCACGACCCTCAGCTCGACGCCGAAGTCACGGGCGTACTCCTTGTACTGGCGATAGACGGAGACCCCCTTCCGGGTCGGCTCGGCCACGAGGTACGTGAGGTCGAAGCGGGTGAACATGCCGGAGGCGAAGGAGTCCGAACCGGCCGTCATGTCGACCACGACGTACTCGTCCCGGCCGTCCACCAGGTGGTTCAGGCACAGCTCCACCGCTCCGGTCTTGGAGTGGTAGCAGGCGACCCCCAGGTCGGCGTCCGTGAAGGGGCCCGTGACCATCAAACGGACGGCGCCGCCGTCGAGTTCCACCGGCCGGGCGCAGGCGTCGTACACCGGATTGTCCTCGCGGACCCGCAGCAGCCGGGAGCCCTCGCCGGGCGGGGTCGTCTTGATCATCGTCTCGGCGGAGGCGATACGGGGGTTGGAGCCGCGCAGATGGTCCTTGATCAGGGGAAGCCGGTCGCCCATCGCAGGGAGCGCGGCGGCCTCCGCCTCGTCCAGCCCCAGGGCGGGCCCGAGATGCTGGTTGATGTCCGCGTCGATCGCGATCACCGGTGCCCCGGCGGCGGCGAGATGGCGGATGAACAGGGAGGACAGGGTCGTCTTGCCGCTGCCGCCCTTCCCGACGAAAGCAATTTTCATGTTCACCAAGCGTAGTGGCGAGATAGCTGTACGTGTCAGGTGTGCGTGAAGAAGACCACTCCTTCGAGGGGTGCGGGGCCTGGTTGCGTAATGTCGTACCCATGAGTACGACAGGCGCGTCCGCCGATCCGCTCGCGGCCCTGGGCTCGCTGCCCGGTGTGGCCGAGTCCGTGGAGTCCGTGCGCAAGGCCGTGGACCGGGTCTACGGGCACCGGGTCATGCGGCGGCGCAGCAACGCGGTCACTTCCGAGGCGGCCCTGCGCGGCTCCCGGGGCTCGGCGGCGCTGTCCGGCGCGGACTGGGCCCTGGAGGAGGTGCGCCGGCGCAGCGACTTCAGCGTCGACGACGAGGCGCGCGTCATGGGCGCGGCCCTGCGGCTGACCGCGGAAGCGGGCCAGTTGCTCTCCATCTGGCGCCAGTCGCCGCTGCGGGTCCTGGCGCGGCTGCATCTGGTGGCCGCTGCGAGCGACGCCGACGAGGTCGGGCGGCCCCGGCAGGCCGGTGAGACGGTCGACGAGCCGCTGATCGAGCTGCCGCTGCCCGGCGCCGACGAGCTGTCGGGCCGTCTGGAGGGGCTGTCGCAGTTGATCATCGCGGGCGGTTCGGCGCCCGCCCTGGTGACGGCGGCCGTCGTGCACGGCGAGTTGCTCGCCCTGCGCCCCTTCGTCTCCCACAACGGCCTGATCGCGCGGGCCGCCGAGCGCATTGTCCTGATCGGCAGCGGCCTCGACCCCAAGTCGGTCTGCCCGGCCGAGGTGGGCCACGCCGAGCAGGGCCGGGCGGCCTATCTGGCGGCCCTGGAGGGATACGTCTCGGGCACTCCTGAGGGCATGGCGGCCTGGATCGCGCACTGCGGCCGGGCGGTCGAGCTGGGCGCCCGCGAGTCGACGGCGGTGTGCGAGGCGCTCCAGCGCGGCGCGGCGTAGGAAAAGGGCCCCTCACACGGGTTGCGGCGGTACGAGTCCTCGTACCGCCGCTGGCATGCTCACCCGGTTACCAAGCGTCCTCGATACATGCCCATCAGGGCGGGAACCTTGCCCGTCACCTGGTGGCGCTGGCCCGTAATCGACGGGTCGACGTCGCGTGGGTGCCCAGTGGTCATGCGCGGTCCGTGGGGCCAGATGCGTTGATAAAGGTGATCCTCGCGGATGTCCTTGGTCTCGCGGGCCGTTGATTCCTTTGTACTCCTGGCCCCGGACAAGCGGAACCCCTGGCGCTGGTTCTTTACTTTTACTCTCAAATACGAGCTAAACGGACGCGCTTGATCGGTGGGCGCGCTCAGGCGGTCGCGGCGCGGCGGCGGCTGGCGTACCAGACGAGGCCCGCGGTGGCCGCGGCAGCGCCTATGGCGGCCGCCACGACCAGCGCCGGACGGGGCGGCACGGAGAACGACGGGATTCGCTGCTTGAGCCGCACCGGCCGGTGGAAGTCGAGGATCGGCCACCCGCGTGCCACGGCCTCCCGTCGCAGCGCCCGGTCCGGGTTCACGGCGTGCGGATGGCCCACTTCCTTCAGCATCGGAAGATCGGTCGCCGAATCGCTGTAGGCGTAACAGCGCGAGAGGTCGTACCCCTCGGACGCGGCCAGCTCCTTGACCGCCTCCGCCTTGGTGGGGCCGTACGCGTAGTACTCCACCTCGCCGGTGTAGCAGCCGTCCTCGCCCACCACCATCCGGGTGGCCACCACACGGTCCGCGCCCAGGAGTTCACCGATCGGCTCGACCACCTCGGCGCCCGACGTCGACACGATGACGACGTCCCGGCCGGCCACGTGGTGCTCCTCGATCAGCGAGGCCGCCTCGTCGTAGATGAGGGGATCGATCAAGTCATGAAGGGTCTCGGCGACGATTTCCTTCACCTGTTGGACGTTCCAGCCGCGCACCATCCGGGACAGGTACTCTCGGGTCCGCTCCATCTGGTCGTGGTCCATACCGCCGACGAGGAAGACGAACTGGGCGTACGCGGTCCGCAAGGCGGCCCTGCGGTTGATCAGTCCGCCTTGGTAGAAGGACTTGCTGAAGGTGAGCGTGCTCGACTTCGCAATGACCGTCTTGTCCAGGTCAAAGAAGGCCGCTGTGCGGGGCAAGGAGTGGTTTTCCACAAGCATGAGCATAGGGGCAGCCCATTCGGCGTAAGGTGGGCGCGTGGGTTTGCCTGAGAAGGCTCTCGGGTACACCATGGAAGTCACGGATCGTTCGCGACCGTGCTAACCCGGTCCGGCTCCTCCCCCCCCGAGTCGGCCGTGGAGACGACCCCCGCTCTCCCCCCCGGCGGGGGTCGTCGCATGTCCGGGTGGGTTTTTCCCTTCTGAACACGGCCGTGGCGCCGTACCGAGGCGGCTGCGGCCGCCTCTTCCGCATGTCCGTGGTCCGTCACTTTGGGTAGTCGTCTGACTGCTCTGCGGAAGTCGCGCGGAGGGCGGCCCGGGGGTGGCCGGCGGGTGGTCCCGGCATGGTGCGGGGCTCACCGGTATGGGTGACGACGATATTCACAAGCACCCGCTTGTCCACAGTTTTCCACCAAGATCCACATCATTTCCGTCTTCGCTGCACCGTGATTCCGAAGCGCCCGCTCGGGCCGCGTTCATGGCCGGGTTCAAGCCCGGTTCATGGCCGGTTCCCTTTGGCCGGCGCACCCGGGCGGTTTCCGTCCGGGCTGTTCATACGGAGACCGGTTGCCCGGTTCTTCACACATTTGGGAATCGCGGGACCGCGGAAGACTGCGCGGCCCGCAGCGAAGGGGGATGGAAACCGTGACCGGAGCCGTCACACACGACCCGCCGCCCACGGCCGGAGACCGGCCGGGCAAGCCGCTGATCGTCACCGAGGACGCGGCACTCCTCGACGACCTGCTGCGCCTGTGCGCCGCGGCGGGCGCCACACCCGAGGTGCACCCCTCGGTGCCCGCACGCCGCGGAAGCTGGGAGGCGGCGCCACTCGTCCTGGTCGGCGACGACGCCGCGCACCGGGTGCGCGGGGCCGCCCGCAGACGAGGCGTGGTCCTCGTCGGACGCGACCAGGACGACTCCGGGGTCTGGCGGCGCGCCGTCGAGATCGGCGCCGACCATGTGCTGATGCTGCCCGACGGCGAACAGTGGCTGGTCGACCGCATCGCCGACGTCGCCGAGGGCGTCGGCCGGCCCGCGCTCACCGTCGGCGTGATGGGCGGCCGCGGCGGCGCCGGAGCCTCCACGCTCGCGTGCGCCCTCGCCGTCACCTCCGCGCGGGAGGGCCTGCGCACCCTTCTGGTGGACGCCGATCCAACTGGAGATCCGGCGGGTTCCCGTACAGCTTCCGTACGTGCTTATCCGCTGTTTGCGCTGGTTGCAGCCCGATGAGCGTGGTCCACACGATCGTGTGAGGTTTTCACCGTTACTGGCAGATTCCAGGTGATCGGCCCGTAATTTGCTGGCTCGTGGCGGATTCCAGAACACGTCGCTTCTCGCTCATCGCGGGTGAGGCTGGTGCGGACGTACAGGACGGACCCCGGCAGGAAGCCGGGCTCGCCGACGTGCTCACGCTGCAACAGCAGGCCTTCGAGACGTCCTCGCCGGCGGACGAGAGGGCACTGTTCCACGACACGCTCGCCGAGTACTGCTGGGCGAGGGATGTAGCTGGGCTGTCGGCGAAGACGCTCCAGACGCTGGTGGTGCCGGTGCTGGAGATCTGCTCGTTCTACGACGTCGTGCCCTGGCGGCTGACCTCGCGGGATCTGGACCGGTACTTCGCCGGGCCGGGCAAGCCCGGGCGGCACGCGACGATGCGGTCGAAGCTGACGAAGATCGACAATTACTTCGCCTTCCTCGAACAGCGCTACGCGGGCGAGATTCTGCGGCGGTTCGGGGCGGCGGTGGAGTCGCCGATCGACCCGTTCAACAGGCCCCGACACCGCGGCGACTTCGGGTTGAGGATCCCGCCGTCGGCGCGGGCGATGAAGGAGTTTTTCGCCTCCTGGCGGGACGTGTTGCCGACCGAGCGGAAGTATCCGGTCGCCGCCAGGAACTACGTGATGTCCAAGCTCACCTACATCTCCGGAGTGCGGGCCGCCGAACTGTGCGCGGTGCGGATCGGCGACGTCCACTGGGAAAACGGCCAGTGGGGCCGCTTCCTCGTCCAGGGCAAGGGCGCCAACGGCTCTGGACCGCGCGAACGCGAGGCGTTTTTGTTCCAGGACGGCCGTGAACTTCTGTGGTGGTACGTCGAGGAGATCCGCGGCGAGTTCCGCGACGACGCGAGCGATCCGCACGCCCCGTTGTTCCCCTCCGAGCGGCTGCCGAAGGCGATCGCCGCACTGAACATGCCGATCGCCCCGGCGGTGCTGCCGGACACCTTCCGCCGAGCCTTGAAGACCGCCTCCAAGCAGCACCTGAAGGGGTCGGTCACCGAGTTGTTCCCGCACTTGCTGCGGCACGCTTGCGCGACCCACAACTACGAGTCGGGCATGCCGTTGTGGGACGTGCAGGTCTTGTTGGGCCACACCTGGGCGACCACGACGGTCGGGTATCTCGCGACCGCCAAGGGCGACCCGGAAAGGCAGAGCCTGGAGTCCTCCCGGCGAGCGGTTCGCCGACTGAGCATGGAGTCGTGATCCGATGAAGTGGAACCTGCGCTGGGTCGCCGCCCGGCGCGACATCTGGCGCCCCACCCAGTTGCAGGCTGCCTTCGCCGAAGTGGGGTTCACGCCCTCGCTGAGCAAGGTCGCCGCCTTGTGGTCGAACAAGCCGATCACGGTCCGCCTCGACGACCTTGACATGATCTGCACCGCGCTGGACTGCACCGTCGCGGACCTGATGGAGGCCGAGCCGGTCGAGCTGGTGGACGGCGGCCGCGAGACCGAGCGGCGGGCCGCCGCAGGCGGCGCCGAGGCCGGGCCGAACGGCCCGGCCCGGCCGGTCCCCAAGCCGGGCAGCAACGGCCGGCGCCGCTCGATGCCGCCGAACTGACCGGGGACGAGGCGATGGCACGGCGGCAACGGCCCCCGGTGGGCTCCTGCGAGTACTGCGCGAGCTGGGGCGAGGTGACCATGCACTGGCTCTGTCCGCCCTGCGGGCGGCTGCGGACCTGGGCGAACAAGGGCACCCACGGCCGCTACCTGGGCACCTGCCGCCGCTGCGGCTACCCGCAGTCCGTCGCCCAGGACGGCACCTGCCGGGCCTGTCTGCTGGCCGTTCGCGCGGGCCAGGACGAGGACTGGATGTGGTCCGAGGTCCGTCGCGGCTACCTGCCGCCGGGCAGGCCCCGGCAGCTGACCTTCTCCCTGGCCGGCGTCACCCCGCCCGAGGCGAACCCGCTGCGGAGACACGATCAGCCGATGGCGAGGCAGAAGATTCCGCCCTGGGTGAGGGAGTTGTGTCCGTCGCCGGTGCGGGACGACCCGCGGATCTGTCCGCCGCAGATGCCCGGGCAGCTCGGTCTGTTCCCCGTCCCGCGGCGGACCTTCACGAGGCACGACGGCGGGCGCATTCACGACCGTGAGGTCCCCGATCTCCCGACCGTGATCGCCGAATTGAGGAAGATCGCCGACGAGCGGGGCGTCACGGCCGCGTCCTGGTCCCGGATGACCTGGAACCTTGCCCGGCTCGCGCTGGCCGCCCGCGAGCCCGGCGAACGGCAGGTCCGCCCGGAGCTGGTCCAGCAGCTGCCGACCATGCAGCCCACCGTCGGAGAGGCACTGCGGCGGGCCGGGCTGCTGGCGCCCAAACGGCCCCGCCTCGTTCCGGCCGACGAACTCGACTACGGCAGCTGCGGACACTGCTTCGCCTGGGCCAACGATGGACTGACGGTCTGCCTGGGCTGTCGCCAGTGGTCCTATCTGCACCGCGGCACCGGCGAATGCCGCCGCTGTCACCGCGACCTTCCGATCGCCGAGTCCGACGGGCTCTGCCGGTTCTGCCGGGTGGTGACCATGGAGAGCGAGATCGACTTCGCCGGGATCGCCCTGGTCGGCGGCGATCAGTTGTGGCTCGGCCGGGAGGTTGCCCCGCAACTGCGGACGCTCGACGCCCGCTACCCGGGAACCCGTCGCAAGGGCCGTTTCGAGTCCAAGCGCAAGCTCGCGCAGGCCGCCGAAAGAGCGGCCCGCCCCGTCTCCACCCAGCTCGTCGTCCCCGGGCAGCTGGAGCTGTTCCCCGCTCCGCCACGGGACTGGGGACGGCTGGACGAAGCCGAACTTCCCACTCTGACCGCGAAGGCGGAGTCGGTAATGGCCGACTTCGTGACCTACATCGAGCAACGCGGCTGGACAGTGGCACAGATGGGCGGCAGCACCCGCACCCTGCGGATCCTGGTCGCCCACCTCGGCGCCGACGCACCGATCCGCGAGAAGGACGTGAGGTCGGTGGCCTCACTCAGCTCGAACCACCAAGGCGCCCGCGTCGTCAATTACCTGCGGCGACGCGGCCTCCTGGCCATCGAGGAGCCGGTTGACGGGCAGATCGCCGCGGCCCGCAGGATCGCGGAAGGGCTGCCCAAGGCGTTCGGCGACGCAGTTCACGCCTGGATCGACGTGCTGACCGGCCAGGGGAGCAAGCCGAGCCTGCCCCGCAGCTCGGAGACCGTCAACCGCTACGTCCGCGACGTCGCCCCCACCCTGCGGGCCTGGGAGGCGTCCGGTCTCGCCGACCCAAGAGAGATCACGAAGCAGCACGTCGAGGACGTCGTCAAACCGCTGCGGGGGACTGCCGCCCGCAACATCCACGTCGGCCTCCGGTCGATGTTCCGGGCGTTGAAGCGGGAGCGTCTGATCTTCCGCGACCCCGCCCGCACCGTCTCCCTGGCCGTCGCACGGCGCCTGCCGGCACCACTGCCCTCGGACCGCCTCCGAGGTCTGCTCGACAAGGTCCCCGGCGTCCGGGACAAGCTGATCGTCGCCCTGACGGCGGTGCATGCCCTCCCTATGACGCAGATCCGCCGACTGCGGCTGGAAGACCTGGACCGGGCCCGCGGTCAGCTGCGAGTCCGCCGCCATGGCCGCATGGACCACGTGGTCTATCTCGACGAACTCACCATGAACCTGGCAACCGCCTGGATCATCGAGCGCGTCGAGCGGTGGCCCGACTGCACTAACCCCTACCTGATCGTCAGCAGACAGACCGCGGTCGACGATCTGCACCCGCAGGTCAGCAACGAGGTCATCAAAACCCCCTTCCAGCGGGCCCGCATCAGCCCGGACAAGCTCCGGCAGGACCGGCTCTTCGACGAGGCCCGGGAAACCGCCGACCCGGTCCGCCTCATGCGCGTCTTCGGCATCTGCGGCGCGACCGCGACAAGATACGTCGCCGCCGCCCACCCGGACAAAAAGGTTGATTTAACCAAAGCGTGATCATCTTCCTCGTGTTGTCCGGAACGATCCGACTGATTCGGCGCCTGGATACGCGATGACCTGGGCTTTCTTGCAAAGTAGTCCGGGGTGGTCCGGCCTTACAGGTTCGGCAGCTTGGTGAACCTGATATTTCACGGCACGAGCTTCAGGGTCCACGCCGTTGGGACTGACGTTCATCCCAGGCCATCTGCCACATCTGCTCAAGTCGGGCCTTGGTGTCCCGAGGGAGGCGCCTTTCTCCCCCGCTCATCCGTTGCAACGCCTCCAGCAGGACGTGCAGAGTTGGCCAGTCTCGCGGGATAGTTCTCCCTGTCAACCAGTCGCTGAGCGTGCTTCTCGACGGCGCCACCCTGTTGTTGGTCATCAGAAGCTCGCGCGTGATCGAGTCCAAGGTTGGCCTGCCGGCGAGCTCGTGAGTCCGCCGCAGCTCGTTGGTGAAACGCTCGAAGGCCGGGCCCCGTTCACCGCGTGACCGGCCCTCCGATGCCGCGGACGGCTCATTTTGCAACGTGGAGCCAGGGGCGATACCGCGTTCCCTTGCGGTCTTGTCGGCCACTGCGGCACCCAGGGCGTCGAGAGCCCGCCGGATGGCCTGCTTGCGCTGGCTCGCGTCGGCTTCCGACTCCTCTTCCTCTCTGCTCTGGAAGAGGGCCCCCACGACGGTCTTCACGAGGCTCTGGCTAGGGAGATCGGGTCCCCTCAGTGCCTTATGCAGTGCCTGGCGCGAATAACCCGTCATCTTCGCCATCGCTGCCAGAGATGGATCATCGCGTTCGAGGACGAACTGCTGCATGAGGGCGAAGAATTCGAATTGCGGACCGGCGGGAGCCAGGGGTATGCCTAAGCGCCGCTTTGCCAAGATCACTCCTCCGTCAGGCAGTTGTCAACTAGATGTCTCTAGTGCGTCTACAACTTATCCCCGGATGCCCGTGCGTTGACCTGCGACGACGTGACCGTAGTACAACAGAAACGTCCATATGATCCGGACGCCCGCCGGACCTGATGGTTACTCGGCTCCTACACACGAGCCATCAGGCCAGGCGGTCGCCGCGACCGAGAGCAGGCTGAATGAACAAGCTCCGGCACCTCAAGAGTGCCCTACTGAAGCGGCTGGCGGAAAGGCGACGCCTCGCCATCAGTGTGTCCGTCGCGCTCGTCGGGTTCACCTGCGGGGCTCTCATGCCCTACGAGCGGGTTCTCGCGGGCGCTGCGGTTGCGGCGGTGGCCGTGGCGTTGACCCAGCTGATCTTCAACCTCCTTGACAAGAAGAGCGACGGCGGACCCCCGCCCCAGCCGCCCGAGACGCCGGAGGCCCCCTCGGACCTCGTCTGAGGCCACCAGCCCGGCCTAGAAGCCCCGCCGACACCGGCGGGGCTTCTTTTTTTGTGCTCCACTGGAACCCGACGCCGACCAGGGCTTCTAAGGTGAACGGCCTGCCGGTTCGAGGCTGATCTGCCTCCAGATTCGGCGAACCCGTCGGTTTCCCTGGGCGGCGGACTCGACGTCCTGCTCGGCGGCGAGACCACCGAAGGGCTGCGTTGGCCGGCCTTCGCCGCCTCGCGCGGCCGGGTCGGCGGCGGCGCCCTGGAGGAATCGCTGCCCAAACTGCACTCCCTGCGCGTGCTGAGCTGGGACCGCGGCGACTGCGTCGCCGTCCCGCCCCAGGCCGTCCGCGCGGTGCTCGCCGCAGCGCGCCGCCGAGGGGGCACGGTCGTCGTCGACCTGCCCCGCCGCATCGACGACGGCGTCGCCGAGATCCTCGCCCAGCTCGACCTCGGGATCCTCGTGGTCCCCGCGGAGCTGCGCGCCGTCGCCGCCGCCGGACGGGTCGCCTCCGCCGCCGGCATGGTCCTGCGCGACCTGCGGGTGGCCGTCCGCGGCCCCTACGCGCCCGGCCTCGACGACCACGAGGTGGCCAGGCTGCTCACCCTGCCCCTGGCCGGCGAGGTGCCCGTCGAGCCGGGACTGCACCGGGAGGACGGCGGCAGGACACCCCCCGGAGCCACCGCACGCGGGCCCCTCGCCCGCTTCTGCAAGAACTTCTGGGAGCGGGCCCTGACCGAGGCGAGCGGCACATGAGCACACCACCCGGACCCGAAGGGCTCCTGCTGGACGGCGTACGGCAGTGGCTCGCCGACAGCGGGGCGGAACCCACACCCGCGCGCGTGGCGCAGGCCCTGCGCGAACAGGGCCGCGTCCTCGGAGACGCCGAGGTGCTCGGCGCGGCGGAGCGGCTGCGCCGCGAACTGACCGGCAGCGGGCCCCTGGAGCCGCTGCTCGCCGACCCGTCGGTCACCGACGTCCTGGTCTCGGCCCCGGACCGGGTCTGGGTCGACCGGGGCGGCGGTCTCGAACTGACCACCGTCGCCTTCCCCGACGCGGCCGCCGTACGACGGCTCGCGCAGCGGCTGGCCGCGGTGGCGGGGCGGCGCCTGGACGACGCCCGGCCGTGGGTCGACGCCCGGCTGCCCGACGGGACCCGGCTGCACGCGGTGCTGCCCCCGGTCGCCGTCGGCTGCACCTGTCTGTCGCTGCGGGTGGTACGGCCGCGCGCGTTCACCCTCGACGAACTGGTGGCCGCCGGCACGGTCCCGCCGGGCGGCGACGGGATCCTGCGGGCCCTGCTACGGGCGCGGCTGTCCTTCCTGATCAGCGGCGGCACCGGCAGCGGCAAGACCACCCTGCTGAGCGCGCTGCTGGGGCTGGTCGGGCCCCGGGAGCGGATCGTGCTCGCCGAGGACTCGTCGGAGCTGCGGCCGGACCATCCGCACGTGGTCCGGCTGGAGAGCAGACCGGCCAACCAGGAGGGTGCCGGGCTCGTCACGCTCGAGGACCTGGTGCGGCAGGCCCTGCGAATGCGACCGGACCGGCTCGTCGTGGGCGAGGTGCGAGGGCGGGAGGTCGTGGACCTGCTGGCCGCGCTCAACACGGGCCACGAAGGCGGCTGCGGGACGGTCCACGCCAACACCGCCGCGGATGTCCCCGCACGGCTGGAGGCGCTCGGCACGGCGGCCGGGCTCGACCGGGCCGCGCTGCACAGCCAGGTGGCCGCCGCCCTGTCGGTGGTCCTGCATCTTGTCCGGGATCCGGTGGGGCGGCGCCGGATCGCCGAGGTGGACGTGTTGGAGCGGGACCCGTCCGGGCTGGTGCGGACTGTGCCGGCGCTGCGGTGGCAGGCCGACGCTTTCGCCTATGAACGGGGGTGGCCGCGGCTGCGGGAGCTGCTGCGGGGTGCGGGGAGCGGTGGGGCCGGCGGGAGCGGGGAGCGCGGAGGAATCGGATGCGGCGGACGACGTGGTGGGACCGAGGGGAGTGGAGAAGGCGATGAGCTGGACGGGTGAAATTCCGATGGCGGCTGCCGTGGCCTGTGCCGGCGCGGCGGCGTGGATGCTGGGCGGGCCGTACTCCGGGGCCAGGCGCGCACAGTTGCTGCTGGCCGGGGGAGGAGTGGTCGGCGTCGGGCCCCCGGCCTGGCCGGAGCCGGCCCGGATGATGCGGTGGCTGCGCGACCGGTGGCGGCCCGAGTGGTGGGCGCCGGTCGTCGGGCTGGCCCTGGCGGTGCTGGGCGCCTCGGTGCTGCCGCTCCTCGCGGGGGCGGCCGCAGTGCCCCTGCTGCGGCGGGCCCTGAGGGCCGCCGAGGCGCGGCGGGACGGGGAGCGGCGCGGGGACGCGGTGATCGCGTTGTGCGCGGCGCTCGCCGGGGAGGTGCGTGCGGGACGGCAGCCCGGGGAGGCGTTGCAGCGGGCCGCTCGGGACACCGGCGGTCTTGGCGAGGCTCAGGCGGCGGTGCTGGCGGCGGCGAGGTTCGGCGAGGACGTCCCGCAGGCCCTTGCGGCTGCGGCGCGCCGACCGGGTGCCGAAGGGCTGCTGGGACTCGCGGCGTGCTGGCGGGTGGCCGTGGACAGAGGCGCCGGGCTCGCGGCCGGACTCGACCGTCTCGAAGCGGCGTTGCGTGCCGAGCGCGACCAACGGGCCGATCTCAGTGCCCAGTTGGCGGGGCCTAGGGCCACGGCGGTGCTGCTCGCCGGCCTGCCGGCCGTCGGCCTTCTCCTGGGCACGGCTCTCGGTGCCGACCCGCTGCACGTCCTGCTCCACACCGGCCTGGGGCTGGCCTGCCTGGCGGTCGGCGGGGCGCTGGAGGCGGCCGGGGTGTGGTGGGTGCTGTGGATCGTGCGGAAGGCGGAGGGACGGGACGGTCGGGACGGGCGTGGTGAGCGAGGTGCGCGAGGCGGGCCTGAGGGGCGTGCGGCGCGGGCGGTGACGGCCCGTGTGGGGCGGGCCGCGGCGGGGCGGGTGACGGCGAGGTGGGTGTCGTGAGCGGAGTCGATGTGGGTGGAGGCGGTGTGGGCGCGGAGGTTTTCCACAGGCTGGGGGTGACCTTGGGGGTCGTACTGCTCCTGGTGTGGTGCGTGAGGTGGCTGGAGACCGTCCGGCGGCGGCGCGGGGCGCGGCGACGACTGGCCGGACTGCTGCCCTGGCTGCCGGCGGCGGCAAAGGAGGAGGCCGGGCGTCGGGTGCGTCGGGCGGCTGTGCGGCAGTGGCTGCCGGAGATCGCGGTGGCCGGTGCCGGGTGCGCGGTGGTCGGTGGCATCGGCGGCCTCGCGGTCGGGGCGATCGGTGCGCTGGCGTTGCGGCGGTGGCGTCGTGGGCGACGGCGGCCGACGGAGTCCGTGAGTGCGGCCGACGCGCGGTTGGCGGCCCGTCAACTCCCCTTGGCGGCCGATCTGCTAGCTGCGTGCATCGCGGCGGGCGCCGGTCCGGTGATCGCGGCCCAGGCCGTGGGCGAGGCGCTGGGCGGGCCCGTCGGGGAGGCGTTGGAACGGGGTGCCGCCGAGGTGCGGCTCGGCGGTGAACCGGACACCGCCTGGCGGAGGTTGGCCGCCACGCCCGGTGCCGCGGCGTTGGCCCGGCTGCTGGAGCGGGCCGGTGTCTCGGGGGTGCCCGCGGCCGGACCGGTCGCCCGGGTCGCTTCGGACGCCCGGGCCGACTGGACACGCGCCGCGACGATCCGGGCCCGGCGGGCGGCCGTCATGGTCACCGCGCCGGTGGGGCTCTGCTTCCTGCCCGCCTTCATCGCGGTCGGCGTCGCACCCGTGGTGATCGGGCTCGCGGGCGGGGCGTTGGGCGGAGGGAGGTGAGCGGGATGAGGTGAGCGAGATGCGGTGAGACGACGCGTGGAGCGTGCGCGCATGACCAGTGGTGACGAACAGACCGAGACCTCACGGGGGTTGAGATGTACAAGGCGGTACGGGCGCGGCTGCGCGCCCTGGTGCGCGGGAAACGACGTGGACGCGGGGACGCCGGAATGGTGACCTCCGAGTACGCGACGGGGATCGTGGCGGTGGTCGGCTTCGCCGTGCTGCTCTACCAGGTGCTGACGAGCGACAGCGTCAGGGCGCTGTTGGACGACATCGTGAAGAAGGCGCTCAGTGGCCAGATGTGAGCGGGAGCGGGAGTACGGGCGGCGTCGGTGGCGGGGCTCCGACGGGGGATTCGTGACGGCTGAGTCGGCGGTTGTGCTGCCGGTGCTGGTGGCGTTCACGCTGGCGCTGATGTGGGGGCTGCTCGTCGTCGCCGCCCAGCTCCAGTGCGTGGACGCCGCCAGGGCCGGTGCCCGGGCGGCGGCCCGGCAGGACCCTCCCGAAGCGGTCGTCGCACTGGCCCGCGAGGCCGCGCCGCGCGGGGCGAGCGTGACGGTGAGCCGGGAGGGGGACCAGGTCCGGGTGGTGGTCGTGGCACAGCCCGCGGTACTGCGCGGGCTGCCGTTCGAGGTACGGGAGGAGGCCGTGGCGGTGGCGGAGGACGCGGGGGCTGCGGACGGGGTGTCGGCGGGCGACGAGGGAGTGACGGTGACCGAGGACGCGGGGGCGGACGAGGCCGGGGCGGGGCCGTGAGGGCGGCCCGTGGCCGTGGGGACGAGGGTTCCGCCACCATCCTGAGCCTCGCGGTGATCGCCGTGCTGTGTGTGGTGTTCGGGGCGCTGCTGGCGTACGGGCAGGCCGTGGTGATTCGGCACCGGGCGGCGGGCGGCGCGGATCTCGCGGCGCTCGCGGCGGCGGACCACTGGACGGACGGTGAGCGGGACGCCTGTGCCCGGGCGGGCCGGGTGGCCCGGGCACAGGGGGTGCGGCTGGTGCGGTGCGCGGTCGTCGGGGAGATCTCGGACGTGACGGCGGCGTCGGGGCAGGGTCTCTTCCGGGCCGAGGTCAGGGCGCGGGCGGGCCCTCCGGAGCCGGCACCGGCGCCGCTGCCGACGGGGTCTTCTGAGCAGCCCGAGCACCCCTTGCCGGACCAGTCTCCGACTCCGTCCCCGGCGCCGCCTTCGCCCCCGGCTCCGCCTTCGCCGGAGACACCTGGGCCCCACCACTCCCCGCAGGCGGCTCCTGAAGCCCGTCTTCCGCCCCCAGGGTGACCGGCGCCCCGTTTTCCGCCCCCGGGGTGACCTCCGCCCCGCTTTCCGCCCCGGAGCGACCGGCGCCCCGCCTTCCCCCTGGGGTGACCCGCGCCCCCCTTCCGCCCCTGGGCGACCCCCGCCCCGCCCTCCGTCCCCGGAGTGACCGGCCCACCGCCTGTCACCCCTGGAGTGACCGGCGCCCCGTCTCCCGCCCCTGGGGTGACCCGCCCTCGGTCTCCACCCTCGGAGATCCCAGGCTCGCTTCGTCCCCCCTCGCCGCGGCGTCCTCCGAGTCCGCCTCGCCCTCCGAGTCCGCCCCGGCCCCCGCATCGGCGGCGCCCCCCAAACCGTCCCCATCTCCCTCCGGCGCCCCCCGCAGCAGCTCCGTAAGGAGCCGGACCGCCCCCCGCTTGTGCAGCGGGTCGTTGCCGTTGCCGCACTTGGGGGACTGGATGCAGGACGGGCAGCCGGCGTCGCATTCGCAGGAGGCGATGGCCTGGCGGGTGGCGGTCAGCCAGGCGCGGGCGGTGTGGAAGGCGCGCTCCGCGAAGCCCGCGCCGCCCGGATGGCCGTCGTAGACGAAGACCGTCGGGAGGAGGGTGTCGGGGTGCAGGGGGACCGACACGCCGCCGATGTCCCAGCGGTCGCAGGTCGCGAAGAGCGGGAGGAGGCCGATGGAGGCGTGTTCGGCGGCGTGCAGGGCGCCGCCGAGGATCTCGGGGTTGATGCGGGCCGCGTCGAGCTGGTCCTCGGTGACCGTCCACCACACCGCGCGGGTGCGCAGCGTACGAGGAGGGAGGTCGAGTTTCGACTCGCCGAGCACTTCGCCGGTGATGAGCCGCCGGCGCAGGAAGGAGACGACCTGGTTGGTGACCTCGACGGAGCCGTAACAGAGCCGGCCGTCGCCCCAGGGGATCTCGACGTCCGTCTCCAGGACGGAGATGGCGGTGGTGTCGCGGGCGACCGTCGAGTAGGGCGGGCCGGCCTCCTCGACGAGGGCGACCGAGTCCTCCAGGTCCAGGGAGCGGACCAGATAGGTGCGGCCCTGGTGGAGGTGGACGGCGCCCTCGTGGACGGTGGTGTGGGCGGAGCCGGCGTCGACCGTGCCGAGCAGCCGTCCCGTCCCCTCCTCGACGATCTGCACGGGCCGGCCGCCCTCGCCGCGGATGTCGGTGAGGTCGGCGGCGCGCTCGCGGCGGGTCCAGTGCCAGGCTTTGGTGCGGCGGCGCAGCAGTTTCGCGGCCTCCAGTTGCGGCAGCAGGGCCTCGGTCTCGGGGCCGAACAGGGCCAGGTCCTCGTCGGTGAGCGGGAGTTCCGCGGCGGCGGCGCACAGGTGCGGGGCGAGGACGTAGGGGTTGTCGGGGTCGAGGACCGTCGACTCCACCGGGCGGTCGAACAGTGCCTCGGGATGGTGGACGAGGTAGGTGTCCAGCGGGTCGTCGCGGGCCACCAGGATCGCCAGGGCGCCCTGTCCGGCGCGGCCCGCCCGGCCGGCCTGCTGCCACAGGGACGCGCGGGTGCCCGGGTAGCCGGCGATCAGGACGGCGTCGAGGCCGGAGACGTCGATGCCGAGTTCCAGGGCGGTGGTGGCGGCGAGGCCGAGGAGTTCGCCGGAGTGGAGGGCCTGTTCGAGAGCGCGCCGTTCCTCGGGGAGGTAGCCGCCGCGGTAGGCCGCGACACGCCGGGCCAGTGAGCGGTCGACCTCGGCGAGCCGTTCCTGGGCGATCACCGAGATCAGCTCGGCGCCGCGCCGGGAGCGGACGAAGGCGACCGTGCGCACGCCCTGCACGGCGAGGTCGGTGAGCAGGTCGGCGGTCTCGGCGGTGGCGGTACGCCGGACGGGCGCACCCTTCTCACCCTGGAGCTCGGTAAGCGGGGGCTCCCAGAGGGCGAACACCAGTTCACCGCGGGGCGAGGCGTCGTCGGCGACCTCGACCACCGGGAGGCCGGTCAGACGGCCCGCTGCGGCCGCGGGGTCGGCGGAGGTCGCCGAGGCCAGCAGGAAGACCGGAGAGGCGCCGTAGCGGGCGCACAGGCGCCGCAGCCGGCGCAGCACCTGGGCGACGTGGGAGCCGAACACGCCGCGGTAGGTGTGGCACTCGTCGATGACGACGTACTTCAGCGACTTCAGGAAGGAGGACCAGCGGGGGTGGGACGGCAGGATGCCCCGGTGCAGCATGTCCGGGTTGGTCAGGACGTAATTGGCGTACTGGCGGATCCACTCGCGGTCCTCGACCGGCGTGTCGCCGTCGTAGACGGCCGGTCGCACCGCGTGGCCTAGCGGCCGGGAGAGTTCCTTCACCGCGCGGCGCTGGTCGGCCGCGAGGGCCTTGGTGGGGGCGAGGTAGAGGGCGGTGGCGCCGCGGCCGTTCGGGGCCTCGGAGCCGTCCAGGAGGGTGGAGAGGACCGGCACGAGGTACGCCAGGGACTTGCCGGACGCGGTGCCGGTGGCGACGACCACGCTGTCGCCGTCCAGGGCGTGCTCGGCGGCCCGTGCCTGGTGGGCCCAGGGGTGCTCGATCCCGCAGGCCTGGACCGCCGCGACGACCTCGGACCGAATCCGGTCCGGCCAGACGGCATGGCGACCCGCGCGTGGGGGCAAGTGCTCCGTATGAGTGATGCGCGACGTCCGGCTCGGGCCCGGGGCGAGCCGGTCCAGGAGCGCCCCCGGCGCCAGCCGGGACGCGGGCTGTGCCGAGGATCGATCGGATCGGTGATTCTTGGCCATCGGCACCGAGTGTGTCACTGGCGTGACGGACAATGGGGCCAAGGCGTCGTGCACGCCTGCCGGTAAGTGATTGAATGCCATCGCGGCTGGCGAACCGTCCCGGGGGCTCCTGCCCAGGTTTCCCGAGGGGCGACCGCTCGATAGCAAGGTGCTGGAGGATCCGTGGACCTGTCCCTGTCGACCCGTACCGTCGGCGATCGTACGGTCGTCGAGGTCGGTGGCGAAATCGACGTATATACCGCGCCCAAGCTGCGCGAGCAGCTCGTTGAGCTGGTGAACGACGGGAATTTCCACCTCGTCGTCGACATGGAGGGCGTGGACTTCCTCGACTCCACCGGGCTCGGCGTGCTGGTCGGTGGCCTGAAGCGGGTGCGTGCCCATGAGGGCTCGCTCCGTCTGGTGTGCAACCAGGAGCGCATTCTGAAGATCTTCCGCATCACCGGTCTGACCAAGGTGTTCCCGATTCACACCTCGGTCGACGAAGCGGTCGCTGCCACCGACTGAGACCACCCCGTGCCGGGCCTCCGGGCCCGGCCGGCGGTCGAACGAAGGTCGAAGAACAAGGGGGCCCGGGCTTCGGCGTCCCGGCCCCCCGACAGCACGCCCGTAGTTCCGAGGGGGACGCATGGCCACCGTTGAACTCCGCTTCAGCGCGCTGCCCGAGCATGTCAGGACCGCCCGACTGGTGGCGGCGGCGGTGGCGCGCAGGGCCGGGGTGGACGAGGCCGTTCTCGACGAGGTGCGGCTCGCCGTGGGCGAGGCGTGTACGCGGGCCGTCGGCCTGCACCAGAGCGGTGGCATCACCGCCCCGGTGAAGGTGGCGCTCATCGAGGAGGAGAAGCAGTTCTCCATCGAGGTGGGCGACGAAGCGCCCCGGGTGGCTCCGGGCGACCGGGCGCCCGGCTCCGGCGTGGACGACACGGACGTCGAGGAGGACGAGATGGGCCTCGCGGTCATCAGCGGCCTCGTGGACGACGTGGAGGTCAGCGCCGGGGAACACGGCGGGCTCATCCGTATGACCTGGCCGAGGACACCCCTGGCGGTGACACCGGCCTGAGCCGACCGGCTCGACAGACTCACCCGAAGGGCCCCACTCCGGTGGGGCCCTTCGGCATGCGCGCCCCGGGGTGTCCGTGCCTACAGTGGTTCCCAGGAAATGAATCATGGAACAGCGTATTCGTGAAGCAATTCACGAATGAGTTTCAGCCGGCGTATTCGATCAATGCTTTCAAGGCATTACTCGACACAAAGGCGAATTCCGTTTACCGCCCACTGTTTTGATCAGGTTCCGGTACCTACAATCCGTCCACATCTTGAGCTCAGCCCAAGCGTCAAGGAGGACGAATGGCGGGGCTTTCTCTCACCCCTCAACTGCTGGACCACTCCACCACCCTCGCGGCCGAGGTACGTCTGACCGACGGCAACCGTCTGCTCGTGGTGGTCTTCGTGGTCGTCGCCCTGGCCGCGCTCGCCGTAGCGGGCGTCCTGCTGCGCCAGGTGCTCACGGCCGGCGAGGGCACCGACCGCATGAAGGAGATCGCGGGAGCCATCCAGGAAGGCGCCAACGCCTATCTGGCGCGGCAGTTGCGCACGCTCGGCGTATTCGCCGTCGTCGTGTTCTTCCTGCTCATGCTGCTGCCCGCGGACGACTGGAATCAGCGCATCGGACGATCGGTGTTCTTCTTGATCGGAGCGGCGTTCTCGGCGGCCACCGGCTACATCGGTATGTGGCTCGCCGTGCGCAGCAATGTGCGGGTCGCCGCGGCGGCCCGTGAAGCCACTCCGGCGGAAGGCGAACCGGAAAAGGATCTCACCGCCGTCTCGCACAGAGCGATGAAGATCGCTTTCCGTACGGGCGGTGTCGTCGGCATGTTCACGGTGGGGCTCGGCCTGCTGGGCGCCTCCTGTGTGGTGCTGGTGTACGCGGCGGACGCGCCGAAGGTGCTGGAGGGCTTCGGACTCGGCGCGGCGCTCATCGCGATGTTCATGAGGGTCGGCGGCGGCATCTTCACCAAGGCCGCCGACGTCGGCGCCGACCTGGTCGGCAAGGTCGAGCAGGGCATTCCGGAGGACGATCCGCGCAATGCCGCGACCATTGCCGACAACGTGGGCGACAACGTCGGCGACTGCGCGGGTATGGCGGCCGACCTCTTCGAGTCGTACGCCGTGACGCTGGTCGCCGCGCTGATCCTCGGTAAGGTCGCCTTCGGGGACGCCGGACTGGCCTTCCCGCTGCTGGTGCCCGCCATCGGGGTGCTCACCGCGATGATCGGCATCTTCGCGGTCGCACCCCGCCGCACCGACCGCAGCGGAATGTCGGCCATCAATCGGGGCTTCTTCATCTCGGCGGTGATCTCGCTGGCCCTGGTGGCCGTGGCCGTCTTCGTCTACCTCCCGGGCTCCTACGCGGACCTCGACGGGGTCACCGACGCGGCGATCGCGGGCAAGGGCGGCGACCCGCGCATCCTCGCGCTGGTCGCGGTGGCGATCGGCATCCTCCTGGCCGCCGTCATCCAGCAGCTCACCGGGTACTTCACCGAGACCACCCGCCGTCCGGTCCGCGACATCGGCAAGTCGTCGCTGACCGGCCCCGCGACCGTCGTCCTGGCCGGTGTCTCCATCGGACTGGAATCGGCCGTCTACACCGCCCTGTTGATCGGTCTGGGTGTGTACGGGGCGTTCCTGCTCGGCGGTACGTCGATCATGCTGGCGCTGTTCGCGGTGGCGCTGGCCGGCACCGGACTGCTCACCACGGTCGGTGTGATCGTCGCGATGGACACCTTCGGGCCGGTCTCCGACAACGCGCAGGGCATCGCCGAGATGTCCGGTGACGTCGAGGGCGAGGGCGCGCAGGTGCTCACCAACCTGGACGCCGTCGGCAACACCACCAAGGCGATCACCAAGGGCATCGCGATCGCCACGGCCGTGCTCGCGGCGGCGGCGCTCTTCGGGTCGTACCGGGACGCCATCACCACGGGCGCGCAGGACGTCGGGGAGAGCCTCTCCGGCGACGGCGCGGCGATGAGCCTGATGATGGACATCTCGCAGCCCAACAACCTCGTCGGGCTGATCGCCGGCGCGGCGGTCGTCTTCCTCTTCTCGGGGCTGGCGATCAACGCGGTGTCGCGGTCGGCGGGTTCGGTGGTCTACGAGGTGCGGCGGCAGTTCCGCGAGCACCCCGGGATCATGGACCGCACCGAGAAACCCGAGTACGGCAAGGTCGTCGACATCTGCACCCGGGACGCGCTCCGGGAGCTGGCGACCCCGGGTCTGCTCGCCGTCATGGCGCCGATCTTCATCGGGTTCACGCTCGGCGTCGGCCCGCTCGGCGCGTATCTCGCGGGCGCGATCGGGGCGGGCACCCTGATGGCGGTGTTCCTCGCCAACTCCGGCGGCGCGTGGGACAACGCCAAGAAACTGGTCGAGGACGGCAACCACGGCGGCAAGGGCAGCGAGGCGCACGCGGCGACGGTGATCGGCGACACGGTCGGCGACCCCTTCAAGGACACCGCGGGCCCGGCGATCAACCCGCTGCTCAAGGTCATGAACCTGGTGGCCCTGCTCATCGCGCCCGCCGTGATCAAGTTCAGCTACGGCGAGGACAAGAGCATCGGCGTACGGATCCTGATCGCGGTGCTCGCGCTGGTGGTGATCGTGGGCGCGGTCTACGTCTCCAAGCGGCGCGGCATCGCCATGGGCGACGAGGACGACGCCGACTCCTCGCCCAAGTCGGCGGATCCGGCGGTGGTTTCGTAGGGACGGACGGAGGAGTCCCCGGCAAGAGGCGGGCGGGCGGCGCGTGTTGACGCACCGCCCGCCCGTCGTCGTGTCCGGGCGCGGGCCGTGAGCCTTCTCTCCCCCGTCGTAAATGCTGATGAAAGTATGCAGATCAGACATCCCTTCTGGGGGTGTCGTCCGGTTGGCGTGTATGTTCCGGGGCCGAGGGCCATGGAAGGGACCAAACCGGTGAACAAGAAGCTCGCTGCCGCACTGTCCGGCGGTGCGGTACTGGTACTGGCGCTGACCGGATGCAGCGACGAGAAGGACAACAAGGAGCTGGACGCCTGGGCCGAGCAGGTCTGCAAGACCGTGCCCGCCCAGCAGGCGAAGATCACGGCCGCCTACGACGCGCTGGCCAAGGTCGCCAAGGACGGCAAGCCGGAGGAGCTCCAGAAGACCGACTCCGAGGCGTTCCAGAACCTCTCCGACGGGTTCAAGGCGCGTGCGACCGCCCTCGGCTCGGCCGGCGCCCCTCCCGGTGTGGAGGGCGCGGAGAAGAAGCACAAGGACGCCGTCGACAAGCTCACCCTGCTGTCCGACTCCTACGCCGACCTGAAGAAGCAGGTCGACGCGCTCGACACGAAGGACCAGGCGAAGTTCGCCTCCGGCCTGGACGACGTCTCCGAGCAGATGAAGAAGGTGTCGCAGCAGTACGAGAGCGCGGTCGCCTCGCTCCAGAGCCTGGAGGAGGGCGACGTCAAGGAGGCCGTGGCCAAGCAGCCGGGCTGCAAGAAGGCCGCCGCGTCGGCGTCGTCCGCCGATAGCTGAGACGGCGCGGGACGCACGGCACGCGGCAGTGGGCGCGGGACACAATGGGTGGCGTGAGTAACGCCACCCTGCCGCCCCCGCCGCCCCTGCCCTCCGCCGACCGCCCCGACGTCGCCGCGCACCTGCGCGAGGCGCTCCTCGCCGCCTCCTTCACCGCCGACGGGCTGCTCGAACTGCTCGGCGCCCCCGCGTACGCGGCGCTGGCCCGCAGCGAGACCGTGCCCGCGCTCCGGGCCACGCGCGGGGAGACGCCCCTGGAGACGCTCGCCCGTCTCTTCCTGCTCCAGCAGCCCGTGCCCCACGCGCGCGTGGAGAAGGTGCTGCCCGTACGCGCGTGCGTGGACAGCGGCTGGCTGGTCCCCGTCGGCGCCGACGAGGTCGCCGCGACCGTGGACGTACGGCCGTACGGCGGGCCGGACGGCGAGGACTGGTTCATCGTCTCCGACCTCGGATGCGCCGTCGGCGGCGCCGGGGGCATCGGCGGCGGGGACGGCCCGGCGGACACCGCCGTCGTCCTGGGCGTGGGCGGCGCCTCCATGACCCTCGCCGGCATCACCGTCCGTACGCCCGTCGCCGCCGCCCTCGACCTCGGCACCGGCTCGGGCATCCAGGCGCTGCACGCCGCCCGGCACGCCACGCGCGTGACGGCCACCGACCTCAACCCGCGCGCGCTGCACATCACCTCGCTCACCCTCGCCCTGTCCGGCGCCCCCGCCGCGGATCTGCGCGAGGGCTCCCTCTTCGAACCGGTCAAGGACGACGAGACGTACGACCTGATCGTCTCGAACCCGCCGTTCGTGATCTCGCCCGGCGCCCGCCTCACCTATCGCGACGGCGGCATGGCCGGGGACGATCTGTGCCGCTCGCTCGTTCAGGGAGCGGGGGAACGGCTGAACGAGGGCGGGTTCGCGCAGTTCCTCGCCAACTGGCAGCACGTGGAAGGGGAGGACTGGCAGGAGAGGCTCAGGTCATGGGTGCCGCGGGGCTGCGACGCGTGGATCGTGCAGCGCGAGGTGCAGGACATCACGCAGTACGCCGAGCTGTGGTTGAGGGACGCCGGTGACCACCGCGGTGACCAGGCCACGTACCAGGCGCGCTACGACGCGTGGCTCGACGAGTTCGAGGCGCGCAAGGTGAAGGCCGTCGGCTTCGGCTGGATCACCCTGTGCAGGACGGCCGCCGCCGAACCCGTCGTCACCGTGGAGGAGTGGCCGCACCCGGTCGAACAGCCGCTCGGTGACACCGTCCGGGCGCACTTCGAACGGCTCGACTATCTGCGGGCGAACGACGACGCGGCCCTGCTCGCCGCGCACTTCCGGCTGGCCGGCGAGGTCGTGCAGGAACAGGTCGGGCTGCCCGGCGCCGAGGACCCGGAGCACGTCGTGCTGCGCCAGAACCGCGGCATGCGCCGGGCCACCAAGGTGGACACGGTCGGCGCGGGCTTCGCCGGCGTCTGCGACGGCACGCTGAGCGCGGGCCGCATCCTGGACGCCATCGCCCAGCTCGTCGGCGAGGACCCGGTGCTGCTGCGCGACCGCACCCCGGCGCAGATCCGGCTGCTGGTGGGACAGGGGTTCCTGGAACCGGTGGGGTGAGCGACGCCTCACCGGAAGGAGCCGGTCGGGAGAACCGGCGGGGTGAGCGAAGCCTCACTGCGAGAAGTCGGCCGGAAACGGTCCCCGCCGGGTCCCGCCCCCGTCCGTAGCCCTCCCGTTCACCTCCGGTTCGCCGCGGCGCCGCACGCGCGTGTCAGCCTCCCCTGGCTGGGGCAGGCGCGGGCGGCGGAACAAAGGGGCGGGCGATCATGGAGAGCGGGCCGGCGATCTTCGCGGGAATGGTGTTCGCCCTGTTCGGAGGCGCGCTGCTGCTGTGGACCGCGGTGCGGGTGCGGCAGCGGCAGCCCGTCGCACAGGGGGTGAGCCCCGTCGCGTCCGTGACCCTCGCGACACTCACCGCGGTCGTGGCGCTGGCCCTCGGCGTCTGGTGCCTCACCCGCCCCTGAGGCGCAACACGCGCGCGGTTCGCACATCACTTCGAACCCGGCGCGTACACGATCTCGCCGATCCCTGTTCGACCCGCGTGAGCGCGGGCATGCCGGTAAAGGAGAGGACGCGTTCCGGTCCGACGGAAATCGACCGGTCGGCAGTCCGGGCGGCAGGAATGGCGGTAGTCGGGTTACCGTTCGAGTGGCCGTTGCGGGCTTTTCCCGTTTGACACGGGGGCGGGATGTACCGTCACACTCCGCAGCGTCACCCGACCCGCCCCCGGGATCCAGAGCCCGGGGAGGCCCCAGCCTCGACCGGAGAGAAGAGCGAAGTTGTCCCCGACCAGCGAGACCGCGAAGGGCGGCCGCCGACTCGTCATCGTCGAGTCGCCTGCCAAGGCGAAGACGATCAAGGGTTACCTCGGCCCCGGCTACATCGTCGAGGCCAGCGTCGGGCACATCCGCGACCTTCCCAACGGCGCCGCGGAGGTGCCGGAGAAGTACACCGGCGAGGTCCGCCGCCTCGGCGTCGACGTCGAGCACGACTTCCAGCCGATCTACGTGGTCAACGCGGACAAGCGGGCCCAGGTCAAGAAGCTCAAGGACCTGCTCAAGGAGTCCGACGAACTCTTCCTCGCCACGGACGAGGACCGGGAGGGCGAGGCGATCGCCTGGCACCTCCAGGAGGTCCTCAAGCCGAAGATCCCCGTCAAGCGGATGGTCTTCCACGAGATCACCAAGGACGCGATCCGGGCCGCCGTGGCCAACCCGCGCCAGCTCAACCAGTTGCTCGTCGACGCCCAGGAGACCCGCCGCATCCTCGACCGCCTCTACGGCTACGAGGTCTCGCCGGTCCTGTGGAAGAAGGTCATGCCGCGCCTGTCGGCCGGCCGTGTCCAGTCCGTCGCCACCCGTCTCGTCGTCGAGCGGGAACGCGAACGCATCGCCTTTCGTTCTGCCGAGTACTGGGACCTGACGGGCACCTTCGGCACCGGCCGCGCCGGAGACCCCTCGGACCCGTCGTCGCTGGTCGCCCGCCTCCAGACCGTCGACGGCAGGCGGGTCGCGCAGGGCCGCGACTTCGACTCCCTGGGACAACTGAAGAGCGCGAACACCCTCCACCTCGACGAGGCGAACGCCCGCGCCCTCGCCGCCGCCCTGGAGAACACCCGCTTCTCCGTCCGGTCCGTCGAGTCCAAGCCGTACCGCCGCTCGCCGTACGCCCCGTTCCGTACGACGACGCTCCAGCAGGAGGCCAGCCGCAAGCTCGGCTTCGGGGCGAAGGCCACCATGCAGGTCGCCCAGAAGCTGTACGAGAACGGCTACATCACCTACATGCGTACCGACTCCACCACGCTGAGCGAGACCGCCGTGTCCGCCGCGCGGGCCCAGGTCACGCAGTTGTACGGCGCCGACTACCTGCCGCCGCAGCCGCGTACGTACGCCGGAAAGGTGAAGAACGCGCAGGAGGCGCACGAGGCGATCCGCCCCTCGGGTGATCGTTTCCGCACGCCCGCGGAGACCGGTCTGACCGGTGACCAGTTCAAGCTGTACGAACTGATCTGGAAGCGGACCGTCGCCTCCCAGATGAAGGACGCCACCGGCAACAGCGTGACGGTCAAGATCGGTGGCACCGCCGCCGACGGCCGGGACGTCGAGTTCAGCGCCTCCGGCAAGACGATCACCTTCCACGGCTTCCTGAAGGCGTACGTCGAGGGCGCCGACGACCCGAACGCCGAGCTGGACGACCGCGAGCGCCGGCTGCCCCAGGTCACCGAGGGCGACGCGCTCAGCGCCGACGAGATCACGGTCGACGGGCACGCCACCAAGCCCCCGGCCCGCTACACCGAGGCCAGCCTGGTCAAGGAGCTGGAGGAGCGGGAGATCGGCCGCCCGTCGACGTACGCGTCGATCATCGGCACGATCCTCGACCGCGGCTATGTCTTCAAGAAGGGCACCGCGCTCGTCCCGTCCTTCCTGTCCTTCGCCGTGGTCAACCTCCTGGAGAAGCACTTCGGGCGGCTCGTCGACTACGACTTCACCGCCAAGATGGAGGACGACCTCGACCGCATCGCCCGCGGTGAGGCCCAGGCCGTGCCGTGGCTGAAGCGCTTCTACTTCGGTGAGGTCGAGGGAGCCGACGCGGGCGGCGCCGCCGACGCCGGCAACGGCGACGGGGACCACCTCGGCGGCCTCAAGGAACTGGTGACCGACCTGGGCGCGATCGACGCGCGCGAGGTGTCGTCGTTCCCCGTGGGCAACGGCATCGTGCTGCGGGTCGGCCGCTACGGCCCGTACATCGAGCGGGGCGAGAAGGACGCGGAGGGCCACCAGCGCGCCGACATCCCCGAGGACCTGGCGCCCGACGAGCTCTCCGTCGAGCTGGCCGAGGAACTCCTCGCCAAGCCGAGCGGCGACTTCGAGCTGGGCACCGACCCGGCCAGCGGCCACCCGGTCATCGCCCGCGCCGGCCGGTACGGCCCGTACGTCACCGAGGTGCTCCCCGAGGGCACCCCGAAGACCGGCAAGAACGCCGTCAAGCCGCGCACGGCCTCGCTGTTCAAGTCGATGTCGCTGGACACGGTCACGCTGGAGGACGCCCTCAAGCTGATGTCGCTCCCGCGTGTCGTCGGCACCGACGCCGAGGGCCAGGAGATCACCGCGCAGAACGGCCGCTACGGCCCGTACCTGAAGAAGGGGACGGACTCCCGCTCCCTCCAGACCGAGGACCAGCTCTTCACGATCACCCTCGAAGAGGCGCTGGCGATCTACGCCCAGCCCAAGCAGCGCGGCCGCGCCGCCGCCAAGCCGCCGCTGAAGGAACTGGGCACCGACCCGGTCAGCGAGAAGCCGGTCGTCGTCAAGGACGGCCGCTTCGGACCGTACGTCACCGACGGGGAGACCAACGCGACCCTGCGCTCCGGCGACAGCGTCGAGGAGATCACCCCCGAGCGCGGCTACGAACTGCTCGCCGAGAAGCGCGCCAAGGGCCCCGCCAAGAAGACGGCGAAGAAGGCACCCGCGAAGAAGGCGACGGCCAAGAAGACCACGGCCAAGAAGGCGGCCCCGGCGAAGAAGACGGCCGCCAAGAAGACCACGGCGAAGAAGACGACGACGGCCGCGAAGACCACCGCGGCCGCGAAGAAGACGACGGCGTCCGCCCCGCAGGAGGACTGACCCCGGCCCCTCCGGGCCATCGCCACCGTCGTCACCGTTTCTCCACGGCCGGTCCACGAGACGACCGCCCCGGCATCACTTTGGTGTCGGGGCGGTCGTACGTGCGGACGGACGCCCCGAGCTGTCAGTCGCTGCCGATAGGCTGAAAGCATGACGCGAGCCGAGCAGCCAACGGCCCACCACCCGGCCCCGGACGACGCCCTGGTGGCCGACTCACGCGAGCGCGCCGTGCGCGCCCTGTTGCGCGAGCCCCAGCTCAAGCGGCTGTGGAGCGCCCAGTTGGTGGGGGGTGTGGCGGACACCCTGGCCCTGCTGGTGTTCGTCTTCCTCGCCCTCCAGGCGGCCATCGTCGAGGGCGCCTTCGGGAGCGGCTACCGGGGCGTGGCGTTCGCCGTGGCGTCCGTCTTCGCCGTACGGATCCTCGCCACCCTCCTCTTCGGCGCCGTCCTCCTCGGCCCGCTCAGCTCGCTCACCTCACCCGAGGGGCCGCTCGACCGGCGCTGGACCATGGTCGGCGCCGACGGTGTGCGCGCCGCGCTGCTGATCGTCGCGCCCCTGTGGATCGACTGGACGCCGGACGACGCGCTGGCCCTGCTGCTGGTCACCGTCTTCGTGACCGGTGTCGCCGAGCGGTTCTGGACCGTCGCCCGCGAGAGCGCCGCCCCCGCGCTGCTGCCCGCCCCGCCCCTGGAGGGCGCGACGGTACGGCCGCTGCCGGACCATCTGGACGCCCTGCGCCGGCTCGCCGTGCGCACCGGCTTCGTGGCGATCCCGCTCGGCGCGGCCGTGCTGGTCGGGGCCTCGCTGGTCAACAACCTGCTGGGCGCCGGCATCGACTGGTTCGCCCAGCATCAGGCCGCCCTCGCCTCGTACGTCGCCGGGGGGCTCTTCGCCGGGTCCCTGTCGGTCGTGGTCTTCCTGGAGCTGCCCTCGACGCGCACCCCGCGCGCGCGGTCCCCGCTGGAGGGCCTGCGCCGGCCCCGTACGGCCACCGGTGTCGACGCCGGCCGCACCGGCGCCGTGCCGCTGCTGGTCCTCTCCTGCGCGGCCGTCGCCGCCGCGATCGCGGCCGCCGTCGCCGTGGCCGTCCTGCACGCCACGTACCTGGGCGGCGGCCCGGTGCTGTACGGCCTGTTCGTGCTCGGCCTCACCGGCGGCGTCGTCGTCGGCGTGCGGACGGCACCCAAGGTGCTGGTGTCGCTGTCGCGGCGCCGCCTGCTCGCCCTGGCCATCGCCTTCACCGGCATCGCCCTGCTCGCCGCCGGGCTGGTCCCGGACGTCACCAGCGTGCTGCTGATCACCACCCTGGCCGGCGTCGGCGCGGGCGTCGCCGCCAACACCGGGCACGCCCTGCTCGACCAGGAGACCGAGGACCACCGCCGCGCCCGGACCACCGAGCATCTGCACGCGGTCGTCCGGGTGTCCGTCGCGCTGGCGGCGCTGATCGCCCCGCTGGTCGCGGCGCTGATCGGCCCGCACCGCCTGGAGAACGGCAAGTTCGTGTTCGCGCACGGCGGCGCCGCGTTCACCCTGATGCTGGTCGGCGCGCTGCTGCTGCCGGTGGCCGCGCTGGTGCTGGCCAAGGTCGACGACCGTTCCGGCGTCCCGCTGCGCCAGGACCTGCGGGACGCGCTGCTCGGCGGCGACGACCCGGTGCAGGCGCCCGCCCCGACCGGCTTCTTCATCGCCCTGGAGGGCGGCGACGGCGCCGGCAAGTCCACCCAGGCCGAGGCGCTCGCCGAGTGGATCCGCGCCAAGGGCCACGAGGTCGTCCTCACGCGCGAGCCGGGGGCCACCCCCGTGGGCAAGCGGCTGCGCTCGATCCTGCTGGACGTGTCGTCCGCGGGCCTCTCGCACCGCGCGGAGGCGCTGCTGTACGCGGCGGACCGCGCGGAGCACGTCGACACCGTCGTCCGGCCCGCCCTGGAGCGCGGCGCGGTCGTGATCACCGACCGGTACATCGACTCGTCCGTGGCCTACCAGGGCGCGGGCCGCGACCTCTCCCCGACCGAGATCGCCCGGATCTCCCGCTGGGCGACCGACGGCCTGGTGCCGCATCTGACGGTGCTGCTCGACGTCTCCCCGGAGACCGCCCGCGAGCGGTTCACGGAGGCACCCGACCGTCTGGAGTCGGAGCCGGCGGAGTTCCACACGCGTGTGCGCTCCGGTTTCCTCACCCTGGCCGCCGCCGACCCCGGCCGCTACCTGGTGGTCGACGCGGGCCAGCAGCCCGAGGCCGTCACCACCGTCGTACGCGCCCGGCTCGACCGGATGCTGCCGCTGTCCGAGGCCGAGATCGCGGCCCAGGAGGAGGCGCGCCGCAAGGCCGAGGAGGAGGCCCGGCGCAAGGCCGAGGAAGAGGCCGCGCGCAAGGCCGAGGAGGAGCGCCTGGAGCGCGAGCGCGAGGAGCAGCTCGCCAAGCTGCGCGCCGAGGAGGAGGAGCGCAAGCGGCGCGAGCTGGAGGAGGCGCAGCGGCGCGAGGCCGAGCGCCAGGCCGAGGAGGCCCGGCTGCGCGCCGAGGAGGCCCAGCGGCGTGCGGAGGAGGAGCGCAAGCGGCTCCTCGCCGAGGAGAAGGCCCGCGCGGAGGAGGAGGCCCGCCGTAAGGCGGAGGAGGAACGGCGCCGTCGGCAGGCCGAGGAGGAGGCCCGGCTGCGGGCCGAGGCCGAGACGCGGCGCCTGGAGAAGCAGCGCAAGGCGGAGGAGGCCCTGTTGCGGGCCGAGGAGGCACGCCGTGCGGCGGAGCAGGCCGCGGCCGCGGCGCAGGCCGGTCCTCGCAAGCCGCCGCCGGCCGCGCCGCAGGAGGCGGTGACCGTGCCCACTCCTGTCGTGTCCCCGGCGAACGTGCCGGGTGGCTCCGGGGCGCCGGGTGGTTCTGGCTCGGTGGAGGACACCGCGAAGCTGCCCCGGGTCCGCCCGGGCAAGAACGCGGCGGACAGCGCGCCCGCGCGGGCCCGCCTGGAGAAGGACCCGGAGCCCACACAGGCCGAGGTGACGACCGAGCTGCCCGTGCCTCCGGCGGGGGCCGCGGACGAGACGGCGGTCCTGCCGCCCGTGCCCCCGGCCGGTGCGGCGGACGAGACGGCTGTGCTGCCGCCGGTCCGTGACCAGCGTGCCGCGGACGAGACCGCGGTGCTGCCTCCGGTACGGGGGGACAGTCCCGCGGACCGGGTGCCCACGGGGTTCTTCCGTGACGAGCGGGGGGACGCCGGGCCGGGCGCCGGTCCCGACGGGTCCGAGGGCAGCACGCGTGAGCTGCCGCAGGTCGACGAGGAGGGCGCGCCCCGCAGACGGCCTCGCCCCGACTGGGCCGAGGAGACCCCGCTGGACGACCTGCCGTCCCTCGCGGACGAACTGCTGGGCCCGCACCGGGACGACGACGACTTCGATGAGGGCGGCCGGGACGGCGGCGGCAGGGGGCGCGGGGGGCGACGGCGCTGAGCGCGTCGGTGAGGTCGGCCGCGGTTGACGCGGCGGACCGCGTTGTCAGTGGTGGCCCGCACAATGGAAGCGGCCACCACGGCTGGGCGGGTGCCGATGCCGAGGCATGCCGCAAGGACGACGTGCCGGTAGGACGGCAGGCCCCGCTAGGGCGATGTGACGGAAGGACGGCGTGACCCATGACCGTATGGGACGACCTCGTCGGGCAGGAGAAGGTCAGCGGCCAGCTCGCCGCCGCGGCCCGTGACGCCGACGCGCTCGTCACCGCGGCCACCACGGGCGCCCCGCCGCCCGAGGCGTCGAAGATGACCCACGCCTGGCTGTTCACCGGCCCGCCCGGCGCCGGCCGGACGCAGGTGGCGCGGGCGTTCGCCGCCGCGTTGCAGTGCGTCAGCCCGGACCGCGCGCTCGGCGGCGCCCCCGGCTGCGGCTTCTGCGACGGCTGCCACACGGCGCTCATCGGCACCCACGCCGATGTCACCACCGTGGCCGCCGTGGGCTCGCAGATCCTCGCCGAGGACATGCGCGACACGGTCCGCAAGTCCTACACCTCGCCGGCCACGGGCCGCTGGCAGGTCATCCTCGTCGAGGACGCCGAGCGGCTGAACGAGAAGTCGGCCAACGCCGTCCTGAAGGCGGTCGAGGAGCCGGCCCCCCGTACGGTCTGGCTGCTCTGCGCCCCCTCCCTGGAGGACGTGCTGCCCACGATCCGCTCCCGCTGCCGTCACCTGAACCTGCGCACGCCGTCCGTCGAGGCCGTCGCCGACCTGCTCGTACGGCGCGAGGGCATCGAGCCGGCCGTCGCCGAGGCCGCCGCCCGCGCCACCCAGGGGCATGTGGACCGGGCCCGCCGTCTGGCCACCGACCCGGCCGCGCGCGAGCGCCGCGCCGCCGTGCTGAAGCTGCCGCTGCGCGTCGAGGACGTGGGCGGCTGCCTCAAGGCCGCGCAGGAACTGGTCGACGCGGCGGCGGAGGACGCCAAGGTGCTCGCCGAGGAGATGGACGGCAAGGAGACCGAGGAACTGAAGGCGGCCCTGGGTGCGGCCCAGGGCGGGCGGCTGCCGCGCGGCACGGCGGGCGTGATGAAGGACCTGGAGGACAAGCAGAAGCGCCGTCGCACCCGCACGCAGCGCGACAGCCTCGACCTCGCGCTCACCGACCTCACCGGCTTCTACCGCGACGTCCTCGCCCTCCAGCTCGGCTCCCGTGTCGCGATCGCCAACGGGGACGCGGAGGACGCCCTGGAACGGCTCGCGCGCGGCAGCTCCCCGGAGTCCACCCTGCGCCGTATCGAGGCGATCGCCGCGTGCAGAGACGCCCTCGACCGGAACGTGGCGCCGCTGCTGGCGGTGGAGGCGATGACGATGGCGCTGAGAGCGGGCTGAGCGGTCTGAGCGGTCTGAGTCGCGCTCGGGAGGGGTACCCGCTCCGGGACGTTGACGCCGTCACTCGTCCGTGCCACTTCGCGCACGTAAGGCGTTCATCCGGTCGCGCAGAGTTACGCTCGCGGCATGCACACCAGGCGCTCACCCGGCAGGCCCCCGCGCAGGTCCCTCGTTGCCGTCACGCTGCTCTCCGTCGCGGCGCTGCTGGTCCCGGCCTGCTCCCCCTCCCGGGACACGACGAGTCCGGCGGGCTCGGCGGCCCGGGCGGAACTGGCCGCGCTGCCGAAGGCGACGCCGTCGGCGCTGGCGCCGTACTACGGGCAGAAGCCGGCCTGGCGCTCCTGCGGCGTCCCCGGTTTCCAGTGCGCCACGATGAAGGCGCCGCTCGACTACGCCGACCCGGCCAAGGGCGACGTCCGCCTCGCCGTCGCCCGCAAGAAGGCCACCGGGCCGGGCAAGCGGCTGGGCTCCCTGCTGGTGAACCCGGGCGGGCCCGGCGGATCGGCGGTCGGCTACCTCCAGGGGTACGCGGGGATCGGCTACCCGGCCGAGGTCCGCGCGCGGTACGACATGGTCGCCGTCGACCCGCGCGGGGTGGCCCGCAGCGAGCCCGTGCTCTGTCTCGACGGGCGCGCGATGGACGCGTACACGCAGACCGACGTGACCCCCGACGACCAGCGGGAGACCGGAAAACTGGTCGACGCGTACCAGAAGTTCGCGGAGAGCTGCGGGGCGAAGTCCGCGCGGCTGCTGCGGCACGTCTCGACCGTCGAGGCGGCCCGTGACATGGACGTGCTGCGCGGGGTGCTGGGGGACCGGCGGCTGACGTACGTGGGCGCGTCGTACGGGACGCTGCTCGGCGCGACGTACGCCGGGCTGTTCCCGGAGCGGGTGGGCCGGCTGGTCCTGGACGGCGCGATGGACCCCTCGCTGTCCGCCCGCCGGCTGAGCCTGGACCAGACGGCGGGCTTCGAGACGGCGTTCCGGTCCTTCGCCAAGGACTGCGCGCGCACCGCCGGCTGCCCGCTCGGCAGGGAGGAGGGCGAGGTCGGCCGCAACCTCAAGGCGTTCTTCCGCCGCCTCGACGCCCGCCCTGTCCCCACCGGCGACCCGTCCGGCCGCCCGCTCGGCGAGGCGCTCGCCACCACCGGCGTGATCGCGGCGATGTACGACGAGAGCTCCTGGGAGCAGCTCCGCGACGCGCTGACCTCGGCGATCGAGGAGAACGACGGCTCGGGCCTGCTCGCCCTGTCCGACAGCTACTACGAACGCGACGGCGACGGCCGCTACGCCAACCTCATGGCCGCCAACGCCGCCGTGAACTGCCTCGACCTCCCGTCCGCCTTCTCGGGCCCCGAGGACGTACGGCGGGCGCTGCCGTCCTTCGAGAAGGCGTCCCCGGTCTTCGGCGAGGGCCTCGCCTGGGCCTCACTGAACTGCACGTACTGGCCGGTCCGGGCCACGGGCGAGCCGCGCCGCATCGAGGCGAAGGGCGCCGCCCCGATCGTCGTCGTCGGCACCACCCGCGACCCGGCGACCCCCTACCGCTGGGCCCAGGCCCTCTCCGGCCAGCTCGCCTCGGCCCGCCTCCTCACCTACGTCGGCGACGGCCACACCGCCTACGGCCGGGGCAGCGCCTGCATCGACTCCACGATCGACACCTACCTCCTGACCGGCACACCCCCACCCTCCGGCAAGCGCTGCCACTGACCCCAAGGGGTGGTCCGAGCCCCTCCAGAAACTGTGTAGACTTACCGACGTTGCTGACCGCACCATGGTGCGCACAGCGCGCCGCCTTAGCTCAGATGGCCAGAGCAACGCACTCGTAATGCGTAGGTCTCGGGTTCGAATCCCGAAGGCGGCTCTTTCTAAGCCCAGCCCAGACAGTGTCTGAGCTGGGCTTTCTCGTTCAGCGGATGCGGTCGTGGCCACGGGCAGCTTCCGCGTGGCTGTCCGTGGTCTCAATGACTGGCTCAGCATGGGGCCGGATTGCTGCGAGATGAGAGCAGCGGGTCCGCCCGTACCGCTCAACGCGGGCGCCCCGATCAGAACGGTTGCCTGACTATGCTCCCCAGATGGCCGCTGGGATCGACGAGCAAGAAGTCCTACGGGCGCTGCTGACCCGTATGGAGAAGGCGAAGGCATTCCAGGAGCTGACCAGCACGCCGGAGTCAGCGTGGACGGTCGAGCCCGGGAGCCCTCTCGCTGGTGATGACGCGAAGACCGCCCCATACCAGGTCTCCCAACTGGCCTGGCAAGCGCTCCTCGTGTCCTCGGATCACTTGCACTGCCTGCGCCGCAGCCTCGTCGGCGATAGTCCGAGCAAACACATCACATTTGCGATGCACATCTATGCACAGGCCACTCTTATCCGGGGCGCATATGAAAACGCGGCTCGCGCCGTGTGGCTGCTCGCACCCACGGCGCGTCGGACGCGTGTCCAGCGGCGCTTGTCTCTGCACATGGACGACAACAAGCACGCGAACCGGATGCACGAGCTCATGAAGCATGACTCCAGCGCGCCCACTGGCTGATCGGACACAGCACCTCGTCGACTTGGCCAAAGCTGCTGGCTGGGAGGAGAGCACGCTTCCGAAAGCGATCAGGTTCCCTGGCTTCAAGGAGATGGTCCGCGCAGCGGGGGACCATCTGGGCGTCGGAGCGGATACCGCCGAGACCGTCTGGAGCGCTTGCAGCTCTCTCGCTCACGGCGACATTCACAGCATGAGCTTCCTTGAGCGGGAAATCGTCGGCACCGTGGGCACGGTCCACCAGGCGAAGCTGTCGGCTGATGCAGGCGTGCTGCTATGGGCGACTGATCACACCGTGCGGATGCTGGAGTTCGCTTTCCAGCTTCATCAGTCGCGTTGCGCGGCCCCCTGGCGTTAGCTCGGGACCGATGACCGCCGTAGTGGGCCCCGCACGATTGGTGAGGGCAAAGGGATGACCAACGAGCGGGCTCCCCCTGCTCGTGGCCTCAAGCCAGCGATTTGCGCACCGCCTCAACCGGGCCCCGCCCGCTCAATGTCGGGGCCGCTGATGATGACGATGGCGCAGCTTACCGAGGGGCATCGAGGCGCCGAGCTGGGGCTCACTCAATGGACGCGGCGTCGGCGTCGCGTGCCTTCTGCTCGTGTGCCTATGACAGCCGGGGCATCAAGGCGTGGCCGATCCGGCGCATGGCGTCCATGGATAGATGCGATCGGCCCTTAACGTGCAGGCGGGTCTGGCTGATCTGGGTGTGCCGCAGGATCTCCATGATCGTGGGCATGTCCACCCCGTGCACACCGGAGAGGTCGGATTTGGGCTTGGTGCCGAGGTTGGCGCGAGTGCCGGCTCGGGTGTAACCGGCGTCACGAAGCTCTGGACTTGGTAGCACGTAGTGTGGGCGGCTTCCGGGCGGGCCACAGGCAGGCCGTGAAGCCGTCCGGACCCCAAATATTGGAGAGTGTGTGTTTCATTTCGTATGGGCTGTGGCGGTTGCTGTCCTCGGCACACTGATCGCCCTTGATTACCGCAACCTGGCCATTCGGGTGTACGACGTGATCGGGATGGTCACGCCGGGAGGACCGCCCAGTCCTCGGTTCACTCTGGACTATCTCAGAGTTGTCTGGGGAATATTGGCGGTCGTTTCTGGCGTGGTGGCGGTTGTGAGAGGCGTGGCGTTGTTCGGCTGATCCACATCATGCCGTCGCCGGCGCCAAGAGCGCCTTGGGCTACAACGGGGCGGGTAATATCACCTGGTGGGGCCTTCTTTGTGAGTGTTAATTCCACCGATCTTGAGTCACTGCGGGGAGACGGCTGGGGTGGCTACGGTGTGGGCACGCCGATAAGTCATGACCGAGTAATTGGTGCGAGTAATAGTCGTGGCGAACCGGTGGGAATGCTAAATCCAGTTCGTCGGTAACGAGAGAAACGTGAAACATGTGGAAGTTGCAGAGTTGGCGGGCCGTGGCCCAACCGAGATGAGCGTCGCATGGCTCGTTATCTTCGCACTTCGCTTCGCTGGTTGGGTCATCGCGTTCCTCTCCTTCGTGGGGATGGTAGCTGAAATTAGATCAGGCGTTACCTGACGCTTCGCGTGGTGGGACTGTCATTTTCTGCAACGTGGAAACAGTGGGCAAGTGTGGGTGGCTGGGCGCGGAGGTAATGTGTCTCATTTCGTGTGGGCTGTGGCAGTTGCCTTTGGTGGGACGGCGTTGTTCGGCTGATTCGAATTGGTGGCGCTCGCCGCAGGCGCCTCGGCGCTTCTCGGGCTGGCTGCCGTCCAGATCTGGCCGTTGGTCCGCGCCGTGCGCGGGGACGGAGTCTGGGTCGCGCCACCGAGGGTGTGGCTGATCGGGCAGTTGGTTCTCACCTACCTGCCGGTTCTCCTGTTCAAAGATGCCTGGCTGTACGTTCCCGGATTGCTTGTCGCTTCCGTCCTGCTCACGCTCGACGGCCCCAGGTCGTGGCTGCTGAGCGCGGCCGTCGTCGTGAGTGTGCCGGCTCTGGTGTACTTCCAGCCCATCGACAACGTCCTCGGCCTTCGCCGCGGGCTGCTCGCCGCGGTGCTGGGGCTACTGCTCGCCGGCGCGGTGCGCCTGTCGCGGGACCTGGCAAGGCAGCAGACTCGTAGTCGATACGAAGCGCAACTGGCCGTCCTGCACGAACGGCAGCGTGTGACGCAGGACCTCCACGACGGACTGGGGCTGCGGCTCGCGACGATCACCTTGCGAGGTGAGCTCGCGCATCGACTGCTGGCCGACGGCGATGCGGCGCGGGCCGTCCAAGAACTCGCCTCCGTCACAGAGAGTGCCCGAGCTGCACAGTCGGAGATGCATGAGGCGCTGAGCGGCCGGTGGGTGCTCAGCCTGCGGCGGGAGAGCGAGCAGGCCGAGCAGGTACTCGTGGCGGCCGGGAGCGCCGAAGCCGTAGCCAGGGCGGAGCGCTCCGGCTGGCTGCCGTTGCGTTTGCCGACGAGTTGACTCGGGAGCTCTGGAGTCCCGGGAGTCGGCAGAGAGTACGGAGGCCGAGATCCGGAAGCACCTCGGAGCGGGGTTTCTCGGCCGCCGGGGCGGGTTCTCGCCTGGTCTTCTCCGGGGTTCCGTCCTCTCGATAGCATTGTGGGAACGGCGAGTTGGGAGATTCCGGGGTGGAAGCGTTGCTGGGTGTGGTGCTCTCGGCCGTTGGGACTGTGGCTTCGGGGGCGTTGTCCGGGGCCGGTGGGGAGATGGGGCGGCGGACTTCCGAGCGGCTCTGTGGGTTGCTCGGGCGGGCGCGTGGTGATGGGGGGCAGGGGGAGCCCACGTTGCCGGTTTCCGAGGACGAGCAGGCGGCGGCCGCGTTACGGCTGATGGAAAGGGCTCGTAGATCGCCGGAGTTCGCGCGGGAGGTCGCCGAGTGGGTGCGGGATGCCGGGTGGCTGGCTCCGCGGGCCGTGCCGGCCGTGGCTCCGGAGGCTTCGCGGCCGCAGATGCTGCCGCCGGTGACCGCGGCGTTCACGGACCGTGAGGATGTGATCGCCTGGATCACGGAGGTGCTGGACGGTGCGGATCCCGCGGGGGGTGCGCCGACCATCGCCGTGCTCACCGGGGCGGGCGGGATCGGGAAGACGGCTGCCGTCGTCCGGTGTGCCTACGCGCTTCGGGAGCGGTTTCCCGACGGTGTGCTGTTCGTGGACCTGGCCGGGGCGTCGGTCGGTACGGCTCTTCCGCCGTCGGATGTGCTCGCGCGGTTCCTGGAGAGGCTCGGGGTGCCGCCCGACCGGGTGCCGGGTGACGAGGCACGGCAGCGGGATCTGTTCCGTGACTGTATGGCCGACCGGCGCATGATGGTTGTTCTGGACAATGCAAATACCGAGGCCCAGGTTGTTCCGTTGCTGCCGGCGTCGCCAGGGTCTCTGGTTCTGGTGACGAGCCGGTACCGGCTGGGGCGGCTCGTGTCGGAGCACGGGGCCCGGCCGTTCGTGCTCGGGCCGTTGTCGACCGTGGACTCCGTCCGGCTGCTGCGGCGGGTCGTGGGGAGCCGGCGGGCGGACGCTCCCGACGCGGCGGTGCAGGCCGTGGCGGAGGCGGCCGGTGGTGTTCCGCTCGCGTTGTGCACGACGGGCGCCGGTCTCGCCGTACGGGAGCATCTGACGTGGGAGCGGGTGGCGCGACAGTTGTCCGAGCGGATTCAGGGGCAGGGGCAGGGGCCGTCGGGGGCAAGCGGCGGGGGCGGTGATCCTGTGCGGCAGGCGCACGATGCCTCTTACGGCGAGCTGACCGCCGAGTGTGCCGCCTTCTATCGTGCGCTCGCGGTGTGGGCCTAGCCGACCGTGACCGTCATGTGCGCCGCGCGGGCCGCCGATGTGGACGAGGGCCGAGCCCGGGAGTTGCTGGAGCAGTTGGCGAGGGTGCATCTGCTGGAGGAGGTCGGTGAGGAGCGCTACCGCTTCCACGACCTGGTGCGGGCGCACGCGCATGGGCTGGCGGTGGCCGAGGACGGTCACGGCCGTATGTCCGCCGCGGTCCGCCGGGTTGCGGTCGCCCATCTGCGGTTCGCGGCCGAACTGGACTTCCGGGTCATGCCGTTGCGTTGGCGTCTCGGCCCCGCGTACGGGGGGCTGGTCCTGCCAGTCGACCGTGATCCTGCGGACGGGAAGCATGCGTTGGCGGAGTTGCGCCGTGAGCGCGAGAACCTCGCGGCGGTCGTCCGGGCGGCCGATCAGTACGGATTCGACGATCCCGTATGGCAGTTGTGCGAGGCGATGTGGGGACTGCATCTGCTGCTCGGCTTCCACGCCCAGTGGATCGACACGCATCTGCTCGGCGTCGAGGCCGCCCGGCGTCGCGCCGAGGAGTTCGGTGACCGGCGTGCGGTGGGCCGGATGCTGGTCCAACTCGCCTTCGCTTATATGGGAGTCGGGCGGGCGGACGATGCCGCCGAGGCTCTCGCGCAGGCCGTCGCCGCGGACGAGGCGTGCGGTCACCATCGTGGACAGGCCAGCGCCGTCGAGGCGTTGGGGCTGCTTCGCCTCAAGCAATGGCGGTACGTGGACGCCCAGCGGTGCTTCGAGGAGGCGCGGGAGATCCTGGGGCGGATCCGGGAGGGGGACGACGGGTGGCGGGACGTTCCTCGTGCCACGGCCCTCCTGGAGCACCACATCGGCCGCGCCCAGACCAAGCAGCGCGACTTCACGGCGGCCCTCGCCCGGCTCAACGACGCGCTGGTGTGCTTCCGCCGGCTGCCCGGCGGCGGCGACGCCTACAACGAGGGCCGCGTCTACATGAGTCTGGGTGAGATGCACCTGGACGCCGGGGACCCGGACCTCGCGCGTGTGTGCCTGGACAAGGCCGTCAAGGCGATGGAGGCGGCGGGCGCGGGGCTCCAGCTCGCCGATGTCTTCGAGTCGCGGGCCCGGTGCCATCGGCTCGCGGCCCGCCAGGCGGAGGCGGTGGCGGATCTGCGTACCGCCGCGGCGTACTACGAGGAGAACGGCGACCGGGTCGGCGCCGAGCGGATCCGGGCCGGAATCGCCGAACTGGAGGACTGAGGAGCGGGGCATGGCAGCAGTTCGACGGTGACGCGGTGCGCCGTGGTGCCCGTGCGTACCGTGATCTCCGGGAGCGCTTCGCCCAGGGGCCGTCCGCTCGCCAGCCAGCCGTAGAGCGCGGAGGCGTAGGCGGCCGGGTCGCACAGATCGGGGCGTCCGTCCGGATCCGGGGCGGCGGACAGGCGTACGAGGTCTCCCGCGCGGGTGCGGACGACACAGCGGTCGGGGCCGTCGACGTACGCGACCAGCCCGCAGTACGGGTACCGCGTGAGCGCCTCCGACGTCCAGGCGGCGGGCGGGCCGACCCGGGGGTCGTCGGCCGCCGCGCATCGTACGACGATGTCCGCGAGCTGTAGTCGGCCCGTCTCCCGAGTTTCCTCGTCAACGAGGGTGTGGGCGGCTTCGGCCTGGCCCGCCGGGGTTTCCGGCAGGTCGGGGCCGTCGCCGATCACCGCGTGACGGATGACCGTGACCTGTGGCGGAGTCGTGTCGGAAGTCTCCGTGAGCACGCGCATGGGTGCGGTGCGGCGGGCGGGGCCGTACGGCGGCAGCGGCAGCGGATCGAGCAGCGCCGCGTGCTCTGAGGGCTCGGGCAGGTCCATGAGGCCGTAGAACAGGCGGCGCAGCAGGGCGGCCGACTCCCCGGGTGACGAACTCGCCTGCTCCGCAAGCTCCTTGTAGAGGCCGGGGTCGTGCGAGGTGATCGCTCGGTCGATCTGCGCGCGGAGACTGTCGTGACGGAGGAGACGGGGAGCCGTACGGCCGAGGGCTGCCACCGGGGACAGCGGGTCGAGATCCTCCTGAGGGAACGCTCCGAGGAGGACAGGGATACCGATGGACGCCGCGTAGTAGGTCACGCTGGAGTGGTCGCCCAGGACGCAGTCGGCGGCGATCAGTGCCTGTCGCCAGCCTTCGAGCGGTGGGATCGCGTCCAGGCCGGCGCGTCGGGCGCTGTCGAGCCAGGCGCGGACCTGTCCCGGGCCGTGGCCGTGCCAGATGTTCGGGTGCAGGACGGCGACGGTCCGGTACTCGTCGGCCGGCAGTTCTGTGGTCAGACGGGAGAGCAGCCAGGGCAGCAGGTCGTCGTCCGCCTTCGGGGCACCGGCTCCGCCGAAGAGGGAGCGAGGTGCCCAGGTCGAGCTGAGGACGACAAGCTGTTGGCCGTGCGTCACGCCCAACGCCCGGCGGAAGCGGTCGCGTTGGGGGAGTGCGGCGAGGATGCGGTCGTAGCAGGGGTCCCCGGCGAGTACCGCGGTGGACGACGCCTCGGGGCAGGAGGCGCGCAGTCGTTCCAACTGTTCGGGGTGTGACAGGACGGTGGCGGTGGCGAGGGGACGGCCGTCTTCCAGGAGCCACTCCGGCGACAGGCCGAAGACCGGTGTCCGGGAGCCTGGAACCGGGGTCCTGGATTGTTCGGCGTCCGGCGTCCGCAGCCGCTTGTTGTAGCCCATCCCGTGGGACAGGACCACCAACTTGCCTCGAATCGACCCCAGTTCACCGCCATAACTGGCCGACACCGCCAGGTCGAATTCCGTCGCCTTCGCTTGTTCCCAAGGGAGTACCGGCAGTCCCGCCCGTGCCAGCAGTTCTGGTACGCCGGCGAGGAAGGGTGATGAACCCGTGCACGTGGCGAACATCTGGACTCGTATGTCGCTGTGGAAGAGCGGGAGTACGTCCAGCAGGCGGGCCGCGGAGGTCACGTTGTGGATGATGAAGAGGACGCGGCGGCAGCCTGTGCGGGTGATCCAGCGGTTCGCGTCCTCGCCCACCGGTACGCGTAGCCACACCGACTCGCCTGTCACGCTTGCTCGTACCCCTGACTTGATCGAGTCCGTCGCCCTCGCCGATGGTATCGGGGCGCGCGTGTTCGAAAAGGGCGCCTCCGCCCGTCCGTCGGGAAAAGTCTCTAGAGTGCTTGATCAGCACGCTGTGGATGGTCGAGGGGGACTGTGGTGAGGGTCGAACTTCCGCCGGAGCCGGTGTACTTCGTCAATCGTGACGACGAGCGGGAGCGCGCCCTGCGGGCCGTCACCGAGTGGCGGAGCCGTTCGCGGCCGCTGGTTCTGGCGGTGAGCGGGGCGGGTGGTCTGGGGAAGACGGAGCTGGCCGGGCTGATCGCCCGTACGCTGCTCGACCAACACTCCTTCCCCGACGGGGCGTTGTCCGTCGATCTGGATGACTTCCGGGCCGACGGGGTGCTCGATCCCGGGGATGTGCTCACCCAGTTGCTGGGCTCTCTCGATGTGGCACAGGAGCAGGTGCAGCGGTCGTACGCGGCCCGGTGCAGGCAGTACTGGAACAGGACCGCCGGCGCGAAGCTGGTGCTGCTGCTGGACAACGCGCGGTACGCCTCGGAGGTCGTCCCGCTGCTGCCGGCGTCGGGCGACAGCGTGGTGATCGTCACGAGTCACGGTCCGCTGCACGACCTGGAGGCCGGGGCCGCGGTGGATCTGGCGCTGGCGCCGCTGGAGGAGCGGGCCGCCACGGAACTGCTGGAGCTGATCGTCCGCGACCACCGGATGGCCGCCGATCCGGAGGCGGTACGGGCGGTGGTCCGGCTGTGCGACGGGCTCCCCGCGGCCCTGCATGTGGCGGGACGCTGGGTGCGTACGCACCGGCTGCGGCCGCTCGCCCGCGTCGTCTCCGACCTCCGGGCCGAGCTGGACGAGAAGGGCGTGTCCGGCGTGGAGCACGTCTGGGACATGGCCTACGAGGATCTGTCGAGTCCGGCGGCCCTGCTCTACCGGCTGCTTCCGCACCACCCCGGCGAGACCTTCACGCTCCACTCCGCCACCGCGCTGTCCGGGCTGGACCCGGAGGCATGCCAGGACGCCCTGGAGGAACTGGACCGGGCCGGGTTACTCGACCTGCGTCTGCTCGCGCTGACCGTCGCCGGTCAGATGCGGCTGCCCGGGCCGCAGCGTGGACACGCCCTGCGCCGTTCCCGCCGGGAGACCTCCGACGGGGAGGTGGCCGAGGCGCAGGTCAGGCTGGTGCGCTGGCTGGTCCGGCAGGCTCAGCTCGCCGACCAGTACGCCGCCGGGCGCCGGCTCACCGTCGTGTCGTTGCTGGATCCCCTGCCCGGGGTGCCTGACGGCCCCCTTGAGGATCCGGAGGCGGCGGAGGACGCGGCGACGCGGACCGCGCGCGCCGAACGGGCGGCGCGGTGGCTCGACGAGGAACGCCATGTGCTGTTCGCGTGCTCCCGCCTCGCCCACGCCCGTGGCATGGACACCGAGACCGTGGCCCTGTCCGAGCCCGTGTGGACGCATGCCCTCGACCATCCCCATCAGTCCGAGGTCGCGGAGGTCCTGCGGCGTGCCGTCGACTCGGCGGTCCGGTACGGCGGGAACGCCGGCTGGCTCGTGCGTACGCGTTGCCAACTGGCCCGGCCACTCTGGGAGTCGGAAGAACTGGCCGCCGCCCAGGAGCAGATCGACGGCGCGATGTCCGCCCTCGAACTCCTCGGCGAATCCGAACGGGAGCGGAAGCTCGCCGCGTCCGCCGTCGAGCACCGTGGGATGCTCAAGGGGGCCCGAGGTGAGTGGAGTTCGGCCCTCGGCGACTTCGCCGGTGCTCGCGATCTGCATCGGGCGATTCCCAATCCCTACGGCGTCCTGCTCATGACCTATCGGATGGGTGAGGCGAGCGCGAAGACCGGCGACCTCGATACCGCGCGGCTGCTGCTGGCCGAGGCGCACGCCGGGTTCGTGGCGCAGGGGCGCGAGAGGCTGATCGGGCGTTCGGCGTTCGCTCTCGCCGGGGTTCTGCACCGTCTCGGCCGGGCGGACGACGCCCGTGAGCTGTACGAGCAGTCCCTCGGGCGGGCCGCCCGGCGGCGGTCGGGCTTCGACGCGGCCCGCGTCCACGACGCCCTTGCCGAACTGAACGAGGGGGACGGGCACTTGGCGGAGGCCGAGGAGCATCGGGTGGCTGCCCGGGCTCTTCGACAGCGGAATGGTCTGATCTAGATCGCTGCTGTCGTCTCTGCCTCTGTGGCCGGGCGGACGGTGATGTGGAACGTCCGTTCTCCGATGCGGCAGTTGAGGCCGGGCTCGCCTCCGCCTGGTCGTGCGAGCAGTCGTGCGTACGCGGCCGACAGGGCCACCGCCGGGTCCAGCCGTACGATCCGTTCGCCCTCGGTGAGTGGTTCTGCCCGGACGGCGTACGGCTGTTCGTGGCCCCGGATCCGGAGCAGGCTCCCGCCCGACGGGAGCAGCGCCGCGGCCGCGCGGCAGTTCGGGTAGGCGGACAGGGTGTGCCGGGTCCAGCCGTCGGCCGTCCAGGTCAGGTCCACCGGGGCGGGGGTGGGGGTGGACGCCGGGAGCGGGCGGCGGAACAACAGACCTGCCGAGCGGGCCAGTTGTTCGCTCGCGGCGTCGTGTTCCACGGCCAGGTGGTGGCCGGGCGGGCCGCCGGTGCCTACCGGGTGTCGGGTGATTCGGAGGCCGTTGTTCTCGGTGGCCTCCACATGGACGTCGAACGCGACAGGGGTTCGGCGGGAGGGCGCGGGCACCGGGAGTGGGCGGGGCGCGACGCTGTGGGACGGAGGCGTCAGTCCGAGCAGGGCGTAGACCTCGGTCCGTAGGCGCTCCACGGCGTCACCGGGAGGCGCGAACGCGGCCTCGGCGGCTGCCTTTCCGGGACCCGGACGGTATGCCCGTAGCGCCTCGATGATGTTCTCCGCACGCTCCAACTGCGGTACCCGGTCCAGGAGTACGGCCATCGGGCTGCCGGGGATCAGTTCGCCGCCGCCTTCATGGACGCTCATGACGGGGCGGTCCTCGGCGGCGGCGCAGTAGTACAGCGCGGTCGAGCCGTGGTCAGTGACCAGGGCGTCGGCGGCGATCAGGGCGGAGGCCCACTCGTCGTGGGCGCCGGCCAGGATCATTCCGGCGTCCAGGGCCGGGGCCAGGCGTTCGGTGAGTTCGTACGTCCCCAGCAGGCTGCGTTCGTTGGGGTGAATGACGAGCGCCAACTGGTATTCGTCGTACGGCAGTTGCCGCGTGAGCCGGGCGGGCAGCTCGGGGTGTCGTCGGATGAGGGACTCCGGTCCCCAGGTGGAGGTCAGGACCAGCAGTGTGCGGGCGCCGGTGCCCAGGGCTGCCCGGTAGCGGTCGCGGAGGGGGGAGGAGGCGAGGACGCGTTCCAGGGTGAGGTCGCCGATCACCTTCGCGCGGCTCGCGGCGCTCGGGTCAACGGCGGTCACGGTGGCGACCTGGTCGGGGTGGGCCAGGGCGTGCAGCGCTATCGGGGCACCCTCGTGGCGGGCGGCCCGGCGCAGGAACTCCGGGTCCAGACCGGACGCCGAGTCGGCCGAACCCTCGCCGGGGATCGACTTGTTGAAGCCGGCGCCGTGGGGGAGGAGGACGTGGGGGCCGTGCAGCAGGTGCAGGTCGCCCTTCGGGCTGGCGGTGACTATGAGGTCGTAGGGGCGTTCGCACGCCTCGGCCCAGGGGACGGTGCGTCCGCCGAGGGCGTCGATCGCGGCGAGGGTGTCGGTGTCGTAGTCGGAGCCGGGGACAAGTGTGAACCTGCGGGTGATGCGGTGGTCACCGGAGAGGGCGGGGAGCACGTCGAGCAGCCGATAGAGAGCCACCGCCGACCGGGCCGCGAACAACACAGTCCGCCCGTCGCCCGTCGCCCGAGTGTCCAGTCTAGCGGGGACCGGTGGGCGGGGAGGGGTGTTTCCGCAGGTCGGAGTGGGTTCGTTCGCGTCGTCGAGCGACATGGGCCGATCCTATCGCGCAGCGTTCGAGCGTCGCCGAGAGTGATCCGCGCCGCACATTCGGCAAGCGCGGTGTGCCGTGCCGTGGCTTCTCGCGAGGATGGCCCCATGAGTGAGTGGGCCATCGCACTGATCGCCGCCGGTTCGGCAGTCGCGGGCAGTGTCGTCACCGGCTGGTACACGCGCACCGCCGGCATCCGGCAGGCCGACGCCGCACGCCACGCGGGTGACCGGCAGGCGGACGCGCTGCTCGACTCGGTGCGCATGACGCTGCGCGCGGAGTCGGAGCACCGTGAGTTCGCGCTCCGCCGCCAGATCTACGCCGAGTTCCTCGGATCGGCCGAGGCCAGGATCCTCGCCGAACGCAACGGCCGGGGTCAGGCAGATGACGAGGTCGCACTTCAACGTGCCCTGAGCGGAGTGTTGTTGGAGGGGCCGCCCGAGGCGGCCACCGCCGCTCAACACCTCGTCGACAGTCTGCGGCGTCACGAACGGCCCGACGAACTCAAGCGCGCCAAGCTGGAGTTCGTGTCCGTGGCCCAGGAGTGCTGTCGGCCGCCGCGATGACCCCCGGCCGCCCCGGCTCACCCCTCCCGCCCGATGTCGTCCGCGCGAGCGGTGAACCGTAGAACCCCGGACGTCACCCGGTACAGGAACGCGCCCCCGTCCTCCGGCGGGTCGTAGAACTGCGACTCCGCGTTGAACGCGACGCGGCGCGTGATGCCCTGCCACGGGCGGCGCAGGAGCGCGGAGCGCAGGGCGGTGCGGCCGTCGTCGCCGGCGACGGTCAGGCCGTGCGCGGCGAACCGTACGGCGTCGTACGCCTCGGCGGCCCAGGGCGCGGGGGCGCTGCCGTGCCGTTCGCGATGGGCGGCGGTGAACTCCGCGACGCGGGGATCGGCGGCCGCGTCCGCGTACCCGGTGCCGATCCACCACCCCTCCGCCGCCGCCTCCGCGAGGAAGCGGGCGTCCGCGACGTGCTCGGTCGCCACGCGCGGGCCCCGGTGTCCCGCCTCGCGCAGGGCGCGGGCGCAGGCGGCGGCGCGTTCGGCGCGCAGGCCCGCGAAGAGCACCGCGTCGTCCGGGCGGGCGGCCGTGCGCCGGGCCATCGGTCCGAAGCCGGCCCCGGCGGCGACCTCCTCGACCACGGCCTCGCCGTCGAGCTTGTCGTGCACGGTGACGATACGGACCGTCGGGGCGCTCTCGGCGGCGTCGCTCAGGTCGTGCACGAGCACCGTGCGCGCGGGCTTCACCACCCGGTTGAGGTGGCGCAGGATCGCGGGCGGACCGGCGGTCCTGGTGGAGCGCAGGACGAGCGCGGTGGTCAGTACGACACCCTCCAGCCGGTCGGTGTCCGCGCGCGTGACCAGCAGCGTCACGCGCGCGGAGGTGCAGGCGGGTACGGCGGCGGGCACGGTCGCGTTCGTCCCGGCGCCGATCACCACGGCCACGTCCGGGTCGGCGGCCAGCCGGGCGGCCGCCGCGGCGGACCCCTTCGCGGTGCCGCCGTCGTCGGCGGTGCGCAGGACGAGGTCGAAGGCCCGGTCGGCCGTGCGGTTGTGCCGGTCGACGGCGAGGCGCGCGCCACGCTCCTGAGCCGTGAACGCGGCGTCGGACCGGTCACCGAGCAGGCCGATCACCTGACGGGGGCGGCGCGCCGCCGAGCCGCCCGGCGCGGACGAGGGACGCCGTCCACCCCCGCCCACAGCCCACCACGTGCCCGCACCGACCGCCGCGACCCCCAGGACCGCACCCCCGGCGGCCAGCAGCCGCCGACGGGTGGCCGTCGGTCCCGATGAGCCCGGTCCAGAAAGGTCGTCCGGGGACGCGTCCACGGCCGTCGGCTCCGGTGTCGGCAGGTCGAGGACCCGGGCCGCGCGGGCGGCGACCAGCGCGGGGAGACCGGCCGGCAGCCATCCGTCCGCGTCGAACGGGCCCAACAGCGAACGGAGTTCGGGGATGCCGGGGCGGGCGTCCGGTTCCTTGGCCAGACACGGCCGTACGATCGCGGCGAGCGCCGCCGGTACGCCGTCCAGGTCCGGTTCCTCGTGCACGGTCCGGTAGAGCACGCCCGCCGCGCCACCGGCGCCGAACACCGGGCGCCCCGTGGTCGCGTGGGCGAGGACGCAAGCCAGGGAGAACACGTCGCTCGGCGGTCCGACCGTACGGCCGCGGGCCTGTTCGGGGGAGAGGTAGCCGGGGGAGCCGACGACCGTGCCGTCCGCGGTGAGGGCGGTGACGCCGACCGCGCGGGCGATGCCGAAGTCGATCAGGCGGGGGCCGTCGGCGGCGAGGAGGATGTTCGCGGGCTTCACGTCACGGTGGACGAGTCCGCACGCGTGCACCCCGTCCAGTGCCTCGGTCAACGCAGCGCCCAGGGAGCGCAGTTGAGCCCCCGGCCAGGGGCCGTGCAGGGCGACGGCCTCGGCGAGGGAGGGGCCGGGCACGTAGGCGGTGGCCAGCCACGGGGCGGGCGATTCGGCGTCGGCCGCGACGACGGGGACCGTCCACCGGCCCGTCAGCCGTGCCGCGAGATCCGCCTCCCGCCGGAACCGGGCCCGGAAACCGGAGTCGTCGGCGTACTCGGCGCGGATCACCTTCAGCGCGCACCAGGCGCCGCCGTGCGGGGAGCGCGCCAGGTAGACGACGCCCATCCCGCCCGTGCCGAGCCGCGCCACGAGCCGGTGGCCGCCGATCGCGGAAGGGTCGGAGGGCAGCAGCCGTTCCACCCGTCACCCGTCGGTCTTGCCGGTGCGCTCCAGGTCGGTGAGCGACCCGAGTTGGCGGAAGCGACCGCCGCCGACCTGGTGGACGAACGTGCCGTCCGCCCAACCGCGTTGGTCGGCCTCGTACTGGTGGTACGCGCCGAAGCGGTACGGCCGGGCGATGCCCTGGTACCGGGCCTCGGCCAGCCGCTCGGCGAGCGCCGCCCGCGCGGGACGGCGCCCTGAACCGGCGGTGGGTGTACCGGTGTTGCTGCTGCTGCTGCTGCTGCTTGCGACGGCGGCCGGTACCGTCCCGGCGAACTCGGCGAGCAGCATCCGTACGGTGTCGTACGCCTCGGTGGCGTACGGCCCGGGCGCGGAGCCGTGGCGGCGGCGCCACGCGGCGGTGAAGTCGCGGGCCTCCGGCGAGGTGAGCGCGGACGGGTCCACGGCCGAGGTGACCACGTACCAGCCCTCGCCCGCCGCACCGGCCAGCCGCGGGAACTCCGAGCCGTACAGCAGGTGTTGCATCCAGCGGGGGCCGTCGAAGCGGGCCGCGGCCAGGTCCTGGGCCGCGCGGACGGTGGCGTCCAGGGGGCCGAGGTAGGCGACGGCGGTGACATCGGCGTCGAGCAGGGAGCGGACGGCGGCCCGGCCGTCGTCGGTGCCCTCGGCCACGACCCTCGGCAGGACCTCCGCGCCGAGGGTGTCCCGCCACTGGCTGACCAGCAAGGTGGCCTGGTCCTGGACGACCGGCCCGCCGGACCGGTCGAGGACCAGGCCGAGCCGGCCGAGGCCGCCGGTCACGAAGGCGTGCAGCGCGATCCAGCCGCCGAGCGCGGTGTGGGCGGCGCCGGTCTGGAACGACGTCTTCGGGGACGGCAGGTAGTAGTCCTGCTGGCCGGTGGTGCTGGACACATGGGTGAGGCCGGCCGCGCCGTAGACGTTCGCGGCGGTCCGCATCGGGATCTCGCCGACCGGTCCGAAGACGGCGACGACCTCTCGGTCGGCGCTGAACCGCTGGGCCACCTCGCGTGCGCCGGACGCGTCGCCGTGGTCCCGCAGGACGCGTATCCGCAGGTCGTAGGCGCGGCCGGGGGTGGCGTTGTGCTGGTCGACGGCGAGGCGGGCGGCGTCCTCGCAGGCCCGGCTGAACGGTGCGGCGGCGGCGCCCTCCGTGGTGTGCACTCCGAGGACGTAGGTGGGGCGGGTGCCGGAGGTTTCCGTGCGGTCGTCGTCGCTGTCCCTCGTGGCGAGGAGGGCGGCCGCCGTGCCGCCGCCCGCGGCGAGCAGCAGGGCGCCGCCGGCGAGGAGCAGACGACGGCGGCCGGGGCCCCGGGCGTCGGGTCCGGTCTTGTCGACGGCCGTCGGCTCGATCTCGGGCAGGGCGAGACCTTCGGCGGAGCGTACGGCGATCATGCGGGCGACGGGGTCGGGGAGCCAGGGGGTGTCGTTGACGGGGTCAGTGAGCAGTTGCCGCAGTTCCTCTGCCGTGGGCCGTTCCTCCGGGGTCTTGGCCAGGCACCGCGCCACCAGTGGACGCAACGCCTCCGGTACGGCGTCGAGGGCGGGCTCGTCGTGGACCGTGCGATACAGCAGGGCGTCGGGCTCCCCGGTGCCGAACGGCGGCCTGCCGGTCGTCGCGTGGACCAGGACGCCGCCCAGCGCGAAGACGTCGCTCGCGGGCCCGGCCGGTTCGCCGCGCGCCTGCTCCGGGGCGAGGAAACCGGGGGTGCCGACGACCAGGCCGGACGCGGTGAGGGCGGTGTCGTCGTCGGCGCGGGCGATGCCGAAGTCGATCAGCCGGGGGCCGTCGAGGGCGAGCAGGACGTTGCCCGGTTTGACGTCCCGGTGGACCAGCCCGGCCGTGTGCACGCTCGCGAGGGCCTCGGCGAGCAGCCGGCCGAGGACGCGTGCGGAGCGGGCCGGCAGGGGGCCGTGCGCGGCGACCGCCTCGGTGAGCGACGGGCCCGGCACGAACGCGGTCGCCAGCCAGGGCGCTTCGGCCTCGGCGTCCGCGTCGAGCACGGGGACCACCCAGGGACTGTCGACGCGCCGCGCCAGCTCGGCCTCCCGGGCGAAACGGGCGCGGAAGCCGGGGTCGGCCGTGCTCTCGCCGCGGACGACCTTGACGGCCGCGAGCGTGCCGGTGTCGGTGCGTCCCAGGTAGACGACGCCCATGCCGCCTGCGCCGAGCCGCCGCAGCAGCCGGAAACCGGCGACGCGGGAGGGGTCGGAGGGGAGCAGCGGTTCACTCATCGCGCGCCCTCCTCGGCGAGGCGGTCCACCTCGGCGGCGGTGAAGCCGACGCCCTTCGCGACGTCCTGCGAGACGGCGGTCGTCTCCTCCTCGTTCCGGCCGGCGCCGATACGGCCGGTCGCGGCGACGGTGACGGTTCCGAGGCGGTACTTGAACCAGTCGAAGGGGAGCGCGGTGTCGTCGCCGTCCACGAGGTATTCGCCGCTCTCCACGAGGTTGTCGTCGGCGATGGCGTTACGGCCGTCCGTGAACTCGTCGGCCCGTGAGTACAGGCCGCGGACCCGGTCGGTGGCGTTGAGCCGCTGCTCCGGGCAGCGCAGGGCCTCTTCCAGCGATACGGCCATGTTGCGGCGCGCGGCCGTGGTGTCCCGGTGCACGGTGACCGTCAACGACACGTGGACCGGCCCTTTGCCGCCGGCCGCGGGCAACTCGAACCTCCGGGTGAGACCGGCCAACGCGGTGTCGGGCAACGGCTCCCGGCGCCACAGGCAGTCCTCCCCGAGCACGGCCCACGTGTCGGTACGGCTGTCCAGGGACGGCCTTTCACGGAACCCCGCGCCGAAGTGGTCCGCCCGTATGCCGAGTTCCTGGACGAAGGCGACGGCTTCGGCGCGGGTGCGGGGGGCGTCGTCTTCGGTGACGGTGTAAGGGGAGTCGGAGGGGACGGGGGCGACCGGTGTCGGGGACGCCTGCCGGGAAGCGGTCGGACTGGGCTCGGGCGTCCCCCCGGTACACCCCACGAGCAGCAGCACCCCTACGACCACACCCGGCCAGGGTCTCCACGCCACCATCCCAGCTCCCGATCCGTAGGGCTGCGATCCTGAAAGCCAGTGTGACGTACGGGGGTGGGTTGCGGTACCCAACTCGAGTGTGGAGATGGGGACTTGGGGCTGTCCCGGCTACGGCGACTGGTGGGTCGGTGCGTCCGCGCGGATGCGTGTGAGGAGGTGGGCGAGGGCGTTGAGAGGTGCGGTGAGGGTGGTTGCCGGGGTGTCGGACTCGCGGAGGTGGAGGTTGGTGGGGGTCGAGCCGAGTTCGAGGCAGGCGTTACCGTCGCCGCTGCCGGAGAAGGAGGACTTCTGCCAGGTGCGGGGGGTGTTCAAGGTGCTGACGTCTGGTCGGCGACCGTGTCGGCCCGGAGTCCCGCGAGCAAGTGCGCGAAGGGGGCTCGGGTGGTGGTCAGGACGGTGGTGGGGGCGTCGGACTCGCGGAAGTGGAGCTTCGCGGGGGTCGAGGCGAGTTCGAGGCAGTTGTTGCCGTCGGAGCCGCCGGAGAAGGACGACTTCTGCCAGGTGCTGATCATGGTCACAGTGCGCCTCACAGTTCCTTGGCCAGCCTGTTGATGAAGTCTCGTGACCGCTCAGGGGTCAGGGACTCCGCCTCCAGCTTACGGAAGAGCAGGCGGAGGGAGTTGAGTTGATCCTCGGAGTCGACGAGCGCGGTTCCTTCAGGGCCGTCGCGCTGCGCGGAGTCCAGCTTGGGGACAGGGCCGCCTGTCAACGTCATGGTGTTCCAGGCTCCCGCGAAGCCGTCCCGATCGAACGGAATCACCCGCACGCTGACATGGTCCGCCTCGGACAGTTCCAGGACGTAGGTGAGTTGGGCGCGGGCGGCAGCCCGGTCACCGGCCCTGATGCGCAGCGCTGCTTCGTGGATCACGGCCTCGTACGGGACGGGCTCCGGACGCTCGATGATCGCTTTGCGGCCCATCCGGTGACGGACACGCAACTCAAGGTCCTCGCTGGGTAGTTCCGGGATCCTGTACGCGAACACCGCACGTGCGTACTCCTCCGTCTGAAGAAGCCCGGGGATGTGCAGGCACTCCACATCGGCCCGGTAAGTGGCATGGTGTTCCAACTCGGCGAGGTCCAGGAATGCCGAGGGAAGCAGACCCCGGTACTCCTCCCACCAGCCCCGGACCCGCTCCGTCGCCATCGTCACCAGCGCCTCGATCAACGCGGCGTCCGTACACGCATAGTGGGCGACAAGCCGCCGCACCGTTTCCTCGCTCACCCCCGCGACGCCGGACTCGATCTGGCTCAGCCGGCCCGCGTCCGTCCCCAGGAGCGAGGCCGCTTCACGCCCCTTGAGTCCCGCCGCCTCGCGGAGTTTCCGCAGTTCGGCCCCCAGACGTTCCTGACGGGCGGTCACTTGCGTTCTGCGGGCCACGACTTCCTCCTTGAACTCGTTCGGGTTCAGATTAGGGCAGCGGCTTGCGGTGGACCAAGCTTGGCCCCTACCGTCTGTGATGCGTACTTCACGCAACGAAACCCCCTCGCGCCCTGGAGCTGACGCATGCCCGAAACCGAACCGAACGCCTGGGAGTACACCCTCTACATCCCCACCGACCCCGTCGCCGTCCCCGTCTGCCGCCGCACCCTCCGCCTCATCCTCACCCTCCACCACCTGCCCCACCTCACCGAGACCGCCGAACTCCTCGTCTCCGAGCTGGTCTCCAACGCCGTACAGCACACCAAGGGCCCCGCCGCCCTCCGGATCCGTTTCCGCGACGGCGTCCTCCAGATCGGCGCCTGGGACAGCGACCCCCAACCACCCCACCCACCAGGCGACTTCGACAAGCTCACCGACTCCGAAAGCGGACGCGGATTCGCCATCGTGCGGGCCTGCGCCGACACCTGGGGCTGGCAACCCCTCGCCCGGCTGGGCCACCGCGGCAAGCTCGTGTGGTGCGAACTGGGACCCGCGCTACCGTGAAGACGTGAGCGGTCACCCCGGCACCCCCCTCGCGAAGAAACTCGGCATCCGGCCAGGTCACCGGCTGCGCCTACGGCACGCCCCGCCCGGGTGGGCCGTACCCGACCTCCCCGACGGCGTCACCCCCCGCCCCGGCGGCCCCCGCGACGCGGACGTCACCGTCGCGTTCTACCGCGCCCACGCCGACCTCGCCGCCGAGACCGCAGCCCTCGTCCGCGACCTCGCCGACGACGCCATGCTCTGGGTCGCCTGGCCCCGCAAAGCCGCCGGACACCACAGCGACCTCACCGAGAACGACCTGCGCGACCTCTTCCTCCCCCTCGGAGTCGTCGACGTGAAGGTCGCCGCGCTGGGCGACGACTGGTCCGGCCTGAAATTCGTCCGCCGCACGGAGAACCGCCGTAAGCCGAAGCCGACGTAGCCCACATCACCGCAACCCCAAATCACTCTAAACCCGGCACCAAGTGAACCGCCGTCGGAGCAACCTCCCCGCGTGAGGCAACATCTTCGTGAACAGACGGAGTCGACGGGTGAGGGGTGTGAGCGACATGGCGGAGCCGAGGATCGCCGTTGCCGTGGTGACGATGGGCAACCGGCCCGCCGAGGTGGACGCCCTGCTGGAGTCCGTCGCCAAGCAGGACCTCGCCCCGGCGAGGATCGTCGTCGTCGGCAACGGCTGCGCGCTCCCCGAGTTCGCCGAGCGCCTCTCCCTGCCCGGCGAGGTCACCACCATCGACGTCGAGGAGAACCTCGGCTGCCCCGGCGGCCGCAACGTCGCCCTGGCCCGCCTGCGCGAGTACGGCGACGTCGATGTCGTCGTGGAACTGGACGACGACGGCCTCCTCGTCGACGCCGACGTGCTGCGCCGCGTCCGCGAGCTGTACACCGCCGACCCCCGCCTCGGCATCGTCGGATTCCGGATCGCCGACGAGCACGGCGAGACCCAGCGCCGTCACGTACCGCGCGTCGGCGCCTCCGACCCCATGCAGGGCGGCTACGTCACCGGCTTCCTCGGCGGCGGCCACGCGCTCAGCATGGCCATGCTCGCGGAGACCGGCGACTGGCCCGCCGAGTTCTTCTTCGCGCACGAGGAGACCGACCTCGCCTGGCGCGCCACCGACGCCGGCTGGAAGATCCTCTACGCCCCCGAGCTGCTGCTCCAGCACCCCAAGACCTCACCCGCCCGGCACGCCATCTACCACCGCGTCACCGCCCGCAACCGCGTCTGGCTGGTCCGGCGCAACCTCCCGCTGCCGCTCATCCCCGTGCACCTCGGCGTCTGGACGGCCGTCACCCTGCTGCGCACCCGCTCGCTCGGCGGGCTCAAGGCGTGGTTCGGCGGCTTCGTGGAGGGCGTGCGCAAGCCGGCGGGCGCGCGGCGGCCGATGCGCTGGCGCACGGTGTGGCGTCTGACCCGGCTCGGCCGGCCGCCGGTCATCTGAGCCGGCCCGGCGACAGCAGGCGCCACCCAGCCATGAACGGCGCGCGGGCCCCGGTCGTTCACCTCCGACGACCGGGGCCCGCGCGCGCCTCCGAACCCGGCCACGGCGGCGACACTCCCCCGAGCAACGCGTCTGCACGCGCGTACCGTCGGGCCGGATTCAGTGATGTGATCACATCAGATCGCACCAACGAATCGCTAACATACGACCAACGATTCACCATGTCCTCGCTGGTCACACGGCATGGGCGGGCGGGAAGGCGAGGAACGGGGTGACACGGCGACGCCACTGCGAGCTGCGCTTCGGACTGCTGGGCCCACCGGTGCTTTACCCCGCCGCGGCCCCGGATCCTCATCCCCACCACGCCCAGGACACCGACGTACCGTACGAGACCGTCCGCAGCCCCAAGGTGCGCGCCCTCCTCGCCGCCCTCCTCCTCGACGCCGGCCGGGTCGTCCCCGTCGAGACGCTCAAGGAGATCCTGTGGGGCGGCGCGCCGCCCGCCTCCGCGCACGCCTCGCTGCACAACCACGTGACCCGGCTGCGCCGCCTCCTCGACGACCCCGAGCGACTGCGCGCCGTCCCGCCCGGCTACCAACTCCGCGTCGCCCAGGGCGAACTGGACGTCCACCTCTACGACCGTCACATCGCCGCCGCGCGCGGTGCGTACGCCGCCCGCAACTGGGAGCGGGTCGTGCGCGAGTGCGCCGCCGCCCTCGCCCTGTGGCGCGGCACCCCGCTCAGCGGCCTCCCCGCCGAACTGGGCGGCTACGCCTTCGCCCAGCGCCTGTCCGAGGCCCGGCTGCTCCTGCTGGAGTGGCGCTACGACGCCGAACTCGCCCTCGGCGGAAGCCGGTTGGACAGGATCGTCCCGGAGTTGACGGCGCTGGCCGCCGAGCATCCGCTGCGCGAGGCGTACCACCGTCAGCTCATGCTCGCCCTGTACCGCACCGGCCGCCGGGCCGAGGCGCTCGCCGTCCACCGCGATCTGCGCACCCGGCTGGTCGAGGACCTCGGCATCGAGCCGGGCCCGGCGGTCCGCGAGGCCCATGTGGAGGTGCTGCGCTCACCGGAGGAGGAGACGCGCCCGACGACCGCGAGCACCCCGCCCGCCGCCACCGTCGCCGTCCCGGCACCCTCTCCGCCCGACATCCGGCGCCCCGCCCAACTCCCGCCATCGCCAGCTCACTTCACCGGCCGAGACGAGCCCCTGCGCCTCCTCGAACACACCCTCACCGCGTCCGACGGCGCCCCGGCCGTCGTCGTCATCAGCGGCATGGCCGGCGTCGGCAAGACCGCCCTCGCACTCCAGCTCGCGCACGCTCTGAAGGAACGTTTCACCAGTGGTCAGCTCTACCTCAACCTGCACGGCGCCACCCCCGGCATGACCCCCCTGCCCGTCTGCCAGGCACTCGCCGCCCTGCTCCGCGACCTCGGCACCGAGCCCCGGCACATCCCCGAACACCCGGACGCTGCCGCCGCGTTGCTGCGCACCTTGCTCGCCCCGACCCGCACCCTCCTGGTTCTGGACGACGCCGCCACCGCCGCCCAGATCCGCCCGCTGCTGCCGGGCGGCCCCGACTGCGCGGTCATCGTCACCAGCCGCTCCCCGCTCACCGCCCTGGACGGCGCCCACCGCCTCCCACTCGGCCCCCTGACCAGCGAGGAGAGCGCCCGCCTGCTCCGCGCCGCGTCGGGCCGCGAGCCACTCACCGCGCCTGGGCCCGCCAGCCCGGCTGACCCCACCGAGCCCACCGGGCCGCACGGCCCCACCGGGCCTGCCAGCCCAGCCGAGCCCGCCGAGCCGACCAGCCCCGCCGAGCCCTCCGAACCCATCAGGCCCGCCAGCTCCGTCGAGCCCATCGGGCCCACCGGACCCGCCAGCTCTGTCGAGCCCACCTGGCCGAACGGCCCCACCGGGCCTGCCAGCCCAGCCGACTCCATCGAGCCGACCAGTCCCGTTGAGCTTTCCGAGCCCATCAGGCCCGCCAGCTCCGTCGAACCCTCCGAACCCACCAGCCCTGCCAACCCCGTCGGCCCCTTGGACGCCCCTCGCCCGCACGGCACCCCCAACCCCTTCGACACCCCTCGCCCGCAAGACACACCCGACCCCCTCGGCACCCCCCACCCCTTCGACCCCCCTCACCCGAAAGACACCCCCGACCCCCTCAACCCCCTCGACACCCCCCACCCCCTAGACGCCACCCACCCCCTAATCGCCCTCACCGGCCGCCTCCCCCTCGCCCTGCGGATCGTTGCCGCTCGGCTGGCCGCGCGGCGGGCGCTCACGCCGGACGCGCTCGCGCGGCAGCTCGCCGCAGCCGAAAGCCGGCTGTACCACCTGGAGTACGACGACCTCAGCGTCCGCCGCTCCCTCGCCGTCGCCCACGACGGGCTCGCCGCCTCCGCGCGCCGTACCGACCGGGACGCGGCGCTCGCCCTGCGCCACATCGGCGCGCTCGACCTGCCCGTCTACGGCGCACCCCTGCTGGCCAGGCTCACCGACACCGACGAACGGCACGCCGAGGCCGCCCTCGACCGGCTCGTCGACGTGGCGCTCCTGGAGGAGACGGCGTACGGCCGGTACGTGCCCCACGACCTGGTGCGGGACTTCGCCCGCGAACTCGTCGGGACCCTGGACGCGGGCGCCGCCGCCGAGACGGCCCTGCACTGGTACGCGGCCAGGGCCGAGCACGTCCTCACCGCCATCGTCGCCCCCGGACTCGACCGCGACGACCGCCTCCGCCCCACCACGGCCCAGCCCGCCGCGCACGCCGAGCACGTACGGGCCGTACCGCCCTTCGCAGGGCCCGAGGACGCCTTCGCCTGGGGCGACGCGGAGCTGGAGAACATCGTCGCCCTGGTGGAGAGCCGCGCCGACGCCACCGGGGACGCGCCCCTCGTCTCCACCCTGCTGCGGCTCCTCTTCCCCTACCTCCACCGCCGCGGCCGGGTCGCCGAGATGGAGATGCTCGGGCGCACCGCGCTGCGCACGGCCCGCCGGCTCGGGGACGAGGCCGCCGAGGCGTACGCGCTGGGCGATCTCGCCGGACTGCACTTCCTGACCGGCCGCCAGAAGGACGCGCTCGCGCTCAACGGGCGGGCCCTGGTCATCTGGCGCCGCCTCGGCCGCCCCTCCTGGATCCGCCGCTGCCTCAACAACCGGGGTCTGCTGCTGGAGAACCTCGGCCGCTACGACGAGTCCGGCGCCGCCCTCCGCCAGAGCCTGGAGTACTCCCGGCAGCTCGACGACCCCTACGGCGAGGCCGTCACCCACAGCCATCTCGGCAACCTGTACGAGCACACCGACCCGCGCGCCGCCATCGAGCAGCACCGGCGTTCGCTGGCCCTGGGGGAGGTGATTGGTGCCGTGATCGTGCGGCACTCGGCGCACTGCAACATCGGCTACGCGCATCTCTCCCTGGGCGAACCGGCCGCCGCCCTGCCGCACTTCGAGGAGAGCCTGCGCATCCTGGGCGGCCATGGCGACTGGCACGGCGAGTCCCAGACCCGGCTGGGTGCCGTCCGCGCCCTGCGTCTCCTGGGCCGTACCGAACGGGCGCTCGGGGAGTGCGCCGAACTCCTGCGCCGCGCCGAGACCCGCGCCGACCGCTACACCGGCGGTCTGGCCCGGCACCAGTACGGTCTGCTGCTGGTCGAGCGGGGGCGGCCGGACGAGGCGTACGAGGAGTGGCGACGGGCGCTGACGGCCCTGGACGGGACGGACGCGACGGCGGTCGTTCGCGAACTGCGGGACCTCCTCGCGGAGGAGAGGGGACAAGACGCCACCCGGCTCACTTCGCGTCCGCATAACACTCCACCACCGCCGTACTGAACGGAATCCGCACCGGCGTCTCCCCGAACGTCAGCCGCGCGGCCAGGTCGGACGCCTCGCGGATGGCCGCGACGACGGCCTCGGCCTCCTCCCGCGGACAGTGCACGATCACCTCGTCGTGCTGGAAGAACACCAGCTCGGCCGCCATGTCCGCACAGCTTCTGCGGAGCGCGGCGAGCAGCAGCAGGGTCCAGTCGGCGGCGCTGCCCTGGACGACGAAGTTACGGGCGAAGCGGCCCCGCGCGCGGGCGTCGGTCGAGGCGTATCCGGGCCCCCACTGCTCGACTGCGTCCCCGCTCCCGCCTCCGCTCCCGCCGCCCGTCGCGGAGTCGTCCTCGTCCGGAGGGATGCCCGCCTCCTCGGTGCCGTCGTCGCCGGTGCGGACGGCCGGCGGGCAGGTCCGGCCGAGCCAGGTGCGCACCAGCCGCCCTTCCTCGCCGGCCCGGGCCGCGTCGTCGACGTAGGCCACCGCGCGCGGGAAGCGGCGGCGCAGCGCGGCGAGGTTCTTCAGGCCGTCGCCGGAGGTCTGGCCGTAGACCGCGCCGAGGACGGCGATCTTGGCCTGGTCGCGGTCGCCGGAGAAGGCGCGGTCGGAGACGGACTGGTAGAGGTCGGTCTCCCGGCCCGCCACCTCCATCAGCCCGGGATCGCGGGAGATCGCCGCGAGGACGCGGGGTTCCATCTGGGCGGCGTCGGCGACGACCAGCCGCCAGCCGGGGTCGGCGACCACGGCCCGCCGGATCACCTTGGGGATCTGGAGGGCGCCCCCGCCGTTGGTCACCCAGCGGCCGGTGACCGTGCCGTGGGCGAGGAACTCGGGCCGGAACCGGCCCTCGCGCACCCAGTCCTGGAGCCAGGACCAGCCGTGGGCGACCCAGATGCGGTACAGCTTCTTGTACTCGATCAGCGGCTTCACGGCCGGATGGTCGAGGGACTCGATCTCCCAGCGCCGGGTCGACCTGATCCGGATGCCGGCCCGGCCGAAGGCCCTGATCACGTCGGCGGGCAGATCGGGGCGGACCCGGTGGCCGAACGCGGCGGACACCTCCTCGGCCAGCTCCACCAGACGGCGGGGCTCGCCGCCGCCCGCGTACCGCTCGCCGAGCAGGTCGTGGAGCACCGCGCGGTGCACCTCGGCGCTCCACGGCAGACCCGCGCGGTTCATCTCGGCGGCCACCAGCATCCCCGCCGACTCGGCCGCCGTCAGCAGCCGCATCCGGTCGGGGTGCCCGGCCCGGTCGTGGCGCCGCTGCTGCTCGGCGTAGACCTCGGCGAGGTCGGTCAGCGGCATCGGTGCCGACCGCACCGACTGCGGTTCGAACAGCGAGGACTGGGCGCCGGGCGCGGCCGACCGCTGCGGTGGGTCGGGCGGTACGGGGCCGCCGCGCAGCCGGGCCAGGGCCGCGGCCGCGGAGCGGGGTTCCCCGTACCGCCCTTCGTGGCCCAGGAGGAGGGTCTCGGCGTCCTCGACGTCGTAGCACCGCTCGACTCGCACCCCCGTGGCGAGCAGACGCGGATACACCTCGGCCGTGGAACGCCAGACCCAGCGGGTGACCTCGGGCCGCTCGCGCACGGCCCGGGACAGATCCGCCTCCCGCAGTACGGGACCGGCGGGCAGCCCGTCAGGACCGAGGGCCGCCAGCTCCACGCCGCCGTCCTCGACCGGAGCGAGCACCCACCGATCGACCACACCGCGAGTCTGCCAGGGGGGTCTGACAACGGCCCTTGACCTGCTGTTTCAGGGCCGCCTCAGCTCTCGTTCCGCTGCGCCGCCACGATGTCGGCCAGGGCCTTCACGACGTACAGCTCGGTGGCCGCCTTGTCGATGCCGAGGCCGGTCAGGACGCCCTCGCCGTTCTCGAACTCCAGCAGGGCCAGCAGGATGTGCTCGGTGCCGACGTAGTTGTGGCCGAGGCGCAGGGCCTCGCGGAAGGTCAGCTCCAGGACCTTCTTGGCGTCCGAGCCGTACGGCACCAGCTCCGGCACCTCGTCGGCGGCGGGCGGCAGGACGGCGGTGGCGGCCGCGCGGACCGCGTCGAGGCCGGCGCCCTGCGCGACCAGGGCCTTCGCCGCGAGACCCTCGGGCTCGGAGAGCAGCCCGAGCACCAGATGGGCGGGCAGCCCCTCGGTGTTGCCCGCCGCCTTGGACGCGCTGTGGGCGGCCATGACCGTGCTCCGCGCGCGGGGGGTGTAGCGGCTGAAGCCCTGGCTGTCGTCCAGGTCGACGGACTCCTTCGGCACGAACCGCTTCTGCGCGGCCTGCCGGGTGACGCCCATGCTGCGTCCGATGTCGGTCCAGGAGGCCCCGGAACGGCGGGCCTGGTCGACGAAGTGCCCGATCAGATGGTCGGAGACCTCGCCGAGGTGCTCCGCCGCGATCACGGCGTCCTGGAGCTGTTCGAGGGGTTCCTCGTGGACCTTCTTGATGGCCGCGATGAGGTCGTCGAGACGGATGGAGGCGGTGGGTTCCGGTCGCTGCGTCATGTGTCAACCGTAGGTTGACACCCTGGCACTGTCAACCTCGGGTTGTCACTCGGCTCGGGCCTGCTCCCGTCCGGTGGGCACCCACGCGCGCGTGACACCATCGACCCGTGAGCAGCACCCCCGGCCCTCCCGGCACCGTCGACCGCGCCCTGCGGACCGCCCTCTACGACACCGCCGACTCCGCCCTCGACGCGGGCGCCTCCCTGCTCGCCTCCGACCCCGCCACGGACACCGAACTCGTCCGCCGCGGAACGGAGTTCGTGGCCGCGGCCTGGCGGCGCGGCTGGCAGCCCGCCGACGTCGTACGGCTGGTGCGCCGGGACCTGGACGACATCCACGTACGGCTGGCCGCCGCGCTGATCCGCGCGCAGGCGCCGGACGACCGGGCGCGCGGCCCCCGCTGGACGGCCCAGCTCGCCGAACTGCCCGAGGGCGAACCGCCCCGCACGGACCGCTTCTCGCACGCCACGGCCGTCCTGGAGCTGTACCGCCTGCTGCTGCGGCTGCCCACGCTCGAACCCCTGGAGGACCAGGCGGAACGGCGGCCGGGGCGGCGCTCCGACTCCAAGACGCTCACCCGGATCCGCGCCCTGCTCGCCAAGGCCGAGGCGACCGGCTATCCGGAGGAGGCGGAGGCCCTCACCGCGAAGGCGCAGGAGCTGATGGCCCGGCACAGCGTCGACGAGGCGCTGCTCGACGCCGCCGCGCCGGACCCGCACGCGCCCGGCGCCTGCCGGATCGGCGTGGAGCCGCCCTACGAGCAGGCCAAGGCGGTGCTGCTGGACGCGGTCGCCGGGGCCAACCACTGCAAGGCCGTGTGGAACGAACCTTTCTGCTTCTCCACCGTCGTCGGCTTCGAGGCCGACCTGGAGGCGGTGGAACTCCTCTTCACCTCGCTCCTGGTGCAGGCGCACACCGCGATGACCAGGGCGGAGGCCGCGCAGCGGGCCGGCGGGCGCAAGCGGACCAAGACCTTCCGGCAGTCGTTCCTGGCGGCCTACGCCCACCGCATAGGCACCCGGCTCACGGCCGCCGCCGAGACCCAGGTCGGCGACGACCTGCTGCCGGTCCTCGCCACCCGCGAGGTCGCGGTCACCGCGGCCACGGACCGGCTGTTCCCGGACACGGTCACCACCCGGCTGCGCGGGGTCACCGACGAGGCGGGCTGGACCGAGGGCGCCGAGGCCGCCGACCGCGCCCAGGTCCGCCCCCGCACCCGCCTGCCGTAGAGCGCCGCACGCGTACGTACGTCAGTCGCCCGCCTGCTGGAACGCGCTCACCGAGGCGTCCGGGGCGTCGCCCTCGCCCTCGTCCGTGAGCGCCACGTCGCCGTACGACCACGCGAAGTCCGTCGTCTCCTCGGCGCCCGGCAGGCCGTAGCGCACGGTCTTGACGGCGAGGCTCTTCGCACCGCTCTCGCCCCGCACGTACGTGATCGTGAACGACGTGGTGCCCTGCTCGGCGAGCGTCAGCTTCCGCGCCTCCGCGGCCGGGTCGTTGGCCACGGCCGCCGTCCTGCTGCCCGCGACGAGGCCGACGGCGGGGAAGCCGTCCAGGACGCACGCGGCGCCCTTGTTGGTCAGGGTGACGGTGACGTTGCCGCTGTCCCCGGCGGCGGGGGCGGCGTTGGCGGTCACCTCGGGGGAGAGGTCGGCGGCGGCGCAGGCGGTGCCGGCGGCCTTGCCCGTGCCGTCGTCGGAACCCTGCGCGTCGCCGCTGTCGTCGCCGGAACAGGCGGTGAGGAGGAGAGCCGCCGCGAGGGCGGTGACGGTGATCGGAACGGCGCGCATGTGTGGTCCCCTGAGTGTCGTGACGGTGCTCGAAGGATCATCACGCACGCGTGCCGCCCCGCGACGCCCACCCCCGCACCAACCACCTGTGTGAGTGGTCCGCGGGGAAAGGGTGCGCGCGCTCCCTATTCCAGCCCGGCCGTGGGCAGACCCTCCGGCCACTGGCCGCCCTCCGCCTTGGTGTACGTCTCCTCGCCGGCCGCGCCCTCCCAGGTGACCTTGAGGGAGCCGGCGTCGACGGAGTCCACCATGCCGGTGGTGCGGTCCTTCGTGCCGGTCGTGCACGAGAGGCGGATCATCCGCATGCCCGCCTCCTCCCCGGCGGACCCGCTGCACACGGTCCCGCCGGTCGCGAACAGGGCGGCCTGCTTCCCGGTGATGATCAGCGCCACCGCCTTGCCGTCCGCCGTGGCCAGCCAACTGCCCTCCAGCTCACCGGAGGCGGCGGCCGAGCCGCTCGCACCGCCGGTGTCCGCGGTGGCCGAGGCGGACGGCGTGCCCGAGGAGTCGTCCTCCGACCCGCCGTCGTCACTGCACCCGGTCAGCACGAGCGCACCGGCCAGCACAGCGGCCCAGGCCGTACCGCGCGAGAAGATCCCCGAAGTCACCACTGGCTCCCAAGCTGTATCCGGACGACAGGTCCGCAGCAAGCTACCAGCCCACCCCGACGGACACCCGGGGCCGGACACGAGAGGTCATGGGCAGCGGTCCCCCGGCGAGACCTGCGGCCGGTCTCCGGGACCGGCCACTGCGGCGGGTCCGCCGCGGACCGGGCCCAGTGCCACTCCCCGCCGCCCTGCGGCCGGTCACTGCGGACCCCCTCCCGGGCAGCCGGCCACCCCGCGAGCTGCCTCGGCTGGGCCGCTGCCCACACCAGGACCGGCCGGATCGCCCTGGTGGGCCGCACGCACCCGGATTGGCCGGACCGCCCTTGCGGGCCGCCATGCACCGGGACGGACCGCCCACCAGGGCTGACCGCCGCCCCGATACCCGCCGCCGTGGGCGGCCGCTGCCCTGGGACCCGCCGCCCTGGGACGGCCGCTGCCCCTGGACCCGCCGCCCCGGACAGCCGGTCGCCGGGAGCCGTTCCCGGGGAGCCGCCGCCCCGGCCCACCGCCGGACACCCGGGCCGGCCCAGCCGCCGTGCGTCAGCCGCGATGCCCCAGGGGCGACCACTCACCTCACCAAGAAGACTTCCGCACCCCCGGCAGATGCCCCGCGTGTGCCTGTTCCCGCAGGCCCACGCGGGACAGGCCGAACGTGCGGAAGTAGCCGCGCGGGCGCCCGTCCACCTGGTCCCGGTTGCGTACGCGTGTGGCGCTCGCGTCGCGGGGCTGGGCGTTCAGTTCGCGCTGGGCGGCGGCCCGTTCCGCGGCCGTCGAGGACGGCCGGCGGACGATCCGCTTCAGTTCGGCCCGCCGCTCGGCGTACCGCGCGACGATCTCCCGCCGCTTCTCGTTCTTCGCGATCTTGCTCTTCTTCGCCATCGTTCCCCGCCCCTTCAGACCTTGACGCCCCGCGCGCGGATCCGCGCCACGGCCGCCTCGACGCCGATCACGTCCACCGTCTTGATGCCGGTGGTGCTCAGCCGCAGCCGTACGTACCGGCTCTCGCTCGGCAGCCAGTAGCGCTTGGACTGGATGTTCGGGTCGAAGCGGCGGGAGGTCCGCCGGTGGGAGTGGGAGATCCGGTTGCCGAACCCGGGCCGGGCCCCGGTGAGCATGCAGTGCGCGGACATGGGTGACGTACCTCTCTCGGAGCGTTGTCGCTAATGGAATTCATTTTCAGTAAGATAGCAGCATGGCACGCAACGAACTCCGTCCGGTCGTCAGGCTCCGGTCCACGGCGGGGACCGGCTTCACCTACGTCACCCGCAAGAACCGCCGCAACGACCCGGACCGCATGACCCTCAGGAAGTACGACCCGGTCGTCGCCCGTCACGTCGAGTTCCGAGAGGAGCGCTGACCCGTGCGCGAGGGAATCCACCCGGCCTACGGCCCCGTCGTCTTCCGCGACCGCGCCGCCGGCCACGCCTTCCTCACCCGCTCGACGATGACGAGCGAGAAGACGATCGCGTGGGAGGACGGCCGCACCTACCCCGTGGTCGACGTCGAGATCTCGAACGTCAGCCACCCCTTCTACACCGGCACCGCCCGCGTCCTGGACACCGCCGGCCGCGTCGAGCGCTTCGAGCGCCGCTACGGAAAGCGGGGCGGGGCGTGAGCCTGTCCGTCGTGATCGTCGGCGGGCTGCACGCCGACGCCCGCCGGGCGACGGTCGCGCGTCTGCTCGCCGACGTCCCCGGCGGCGTCGCCCTCCACCACGACCTGTCGACCGCCCCGGCCGGCACGGTCGTCCGCACGGTCCGCGACGCCGACGGCGTCCTGTCCGCCGGGGAGACCCCGCTCGTCAACGACTGCGCCTGCTGCGCCCTGCGCGAGGACCTGGTGCCCGAGCTGCGCCGCCTCGCCGACCACGGCACCACCCGGCTCGCGGTCGTCGAGCTGTGGGACTCCGTCGAGCCCAAGGCCATGGCCGAGGTGGTCGTGGCCGGCGGGCTCACCGTCACCGGGGTGCTCACCGCCGTCGACCCGGCCCTGCTCCTGCCCTGCCTCGGCAACGGCGACGACCTCGCCGACGTCGGCCTCGCCGCGGCCGCCACCGACCAGCGGACCGTCGCCGACACCTTCGCCCGTCAACTGGAGTACGCGCCCGTCCTGGCCGTCGTCGACTCCGAGGAGGCCGACCACGAGGACCGCGAACTGCTCACCCAGCTCCATCCGACGGCCCGCCGGATCCCGGTCGCCGCCGGAGAGTCCCCGGCATCCGCACGTGCATATGCACGCGGCACTTCCTCCGAGCTGGTGGCCGCCGCGCTCGCCGGATTCGACGTCGAGGCGGCCGCCGCGGCCCAGCACCCGGCCTGCGCCCTGCTGCCCGCCGAGGCCGACGCGCACGGTGTGAGCACCTTCGTCTGGCACCGCCGCCGCCCCTTCCACCCGGAGCGGCTCTACGCGGCCCTTGAAGACCTCACCTGCGCCGCCGCCCGCAGCCGGGGCCGGTTCTGGCTCGCCGACAAGCCCGACACCCTGCTCCACTGGGACGCGGCGGGCGGCGCCCTGTGCGTGGAACCGGCCGGCCCCTGGCTGGCCTCCCTGCCGGACGCCGCCTGGGACCTGGTCCCGCCGGTGCGCCGCGCCGCCGCCGCGCTCGACTGGCACCCCGAGCACGGCGACCGCTGCCAGCACCTGGTCTTCACCTCCCCGGGCCTCGACCGCGACGGACTGGCCGAGGTCCTGGAGTCCTGCCTGCTCACCGACGCCGAGTACGCCGCGGGCCGCGCCGCCTGGCAGCGGCTGCCGTCCGCCTTCGACACCCTCCTGGAGGTCTGACCCATGCCGCGCAAGCCCGTGCGGACCCCCGCCAAGCCCCGCCCCAACCCCCTGGACCGGGCCGGGATCACCTACATCGACTACAAGGACACCGACCTGCTGCGGACGTTCATCTCCGACCGCGGCAAGATCCGCAGCCGCCGCGTCACCCGAGTCTCCGCCCAACAACAACGCCTGCTCGCCCGCGCGATCAAAAACGCCCGAGAAATGGCCCTCCTCCCGTACGCAGGCCGCTGACCCCGGGCCCCCGGGTCCGCCTGGCCCGCCGGGGCCCCAGGCCGACTCCGGGCCTCTGGGCCCACTCGGCCCGCCTCGGGCCGCGCCGGGCCGTGCCGCGCCATGCGTGGCCGTGCCCCGGGGCCGACCCTCGGGCCTTCCCCGGGGCCGCGCCCAAGCCGACTCCGGTCCCTGGGCCCACCCGGCCCGCCTCGGGCCGCGCCAGGTGATGCCTGGCCGTGCCCGGGGCCGACCTGGGGCTTTTCACCCGAGGGCCGCGCCGGGCCGGCCCCGGGCCTTTGCTGGTGCCGCGTTCAGCCGGACCCGGGCCCCGGGCCGTACCCGGGCCAACGCGGGCGGTCTCCCCCCCCGACCGACCCTGGGCTCCCTCCAGGGCTCAAGCCGCGCTGACCCCGAGGCGCACCAGGGCCGGGCGCCAGCTACACCCGGGCCGCGGCGCCCGCCCCACCCGGATCCGCGCCCACGCCCACACCGTCCCACCTCACCCCCGAGGTGCCCCACCCCCGGAACACACCGCTCCGCCAAGCGGAAGTCACCGCTCCGGCCCCTTCCGGCGGTAGTGCGCGGCACCCGTCGTCCGTACCGGCGAAAATCCGCCGCCCGTCCACCGCCTGTGGACGACGGACTGCGCCGTGCTTGCGTCGGATGCCGGAGAGCAGGCGCCGACCGTATCCACCCCCGACTCGCCCCTGTGGACGATCTCCCCGTCGTCCACAGGGGCGAGTGCGTTTCGGCATCCGGCGCGGCGGGCCGGACCGCCCCGGCCGCTGCCTGCGGTCCCGGTGCCGTCTTCCCCGCATCTCCCGGACCGGCCTGCGGAACCCTCACATCCGGAGGCCCGGACTACCGCGCGGAGCGGATGACCGGCGTCCGGAGGAGGGGTCCCCCCGTATCGCGCCCGGGGGACGGGCGTACGCTCCGGGCATCCGAACCGATGCGATGCCGACGGAACACGAAAGCCGCGCCGCGCGTCTGTTCCTTGTGCACGCGAGTGGTTCGATCCGAACTACTTCGCCGTCCGGCGGGCAGACGGTCGGGTAAAGCAGGCGTCAATGCTGTAACCGCGCAAGCACCCCTCGTGCACGTGCATATGCTCATGCAACTGCACGTGAACGGGGTTATGATCCGGGACAGTTGACCACGGCACCAATGGCCACACGAGCCAGATCCAGTGCACCACCAGGGAGCGACCTGTGGACCACCACGTTGACGGGGGGCACGACGTGTACAACGGCATGACGGCCACACGGCTGTCAGGGGTTGCCTGGCAGAAGAGCCGGCACAGCAACTCGCAGGGGTCCTGTGTGGAGTTCGCGCGACTGCCGGGCGGTGACGTGGCCGTGCGCAACTCGCGATTCCCGGACGGTCCGGCGCTCGTCTACACCCGGGCCGAGATCGAGGCGATGCTCCTGGGCATCAAGGACGGCGAGTTCGACCACCTGATCGCGAGCTGACGACCGAGCCGTGCCGGCCCACCCGTACCAGCGGGTCACCTGCCCCGGCGGACATCGAAGACATACCGTCACCGATCACAAGGTGACGCGCGTAGAACCGCGGCGCGCAACGGCGCCGCGGTTTCTCATTCGGCCGGTGTGTGCAGCCGGAACATCGCCCAGACCACCTTGCCGCCCAGCGAGCCGGACATCGGGTGCCAGCCCCAGCCGTCGGCGAAGCTGTCCACGAGGAAGAGGCCGCGGCCCGACTCGGCCGAGAAGTCCTCGCCGTTCTGTCTGTCCCGCGGCAGCGGACAGTCGCGGCTGGGATCGCGCACCGCGCACACCAGCCGTTCGGTCCACCGCAGCAGATGCAGCCGTACCGCCGGATTCTGCTCACCCGCGCGCGGAGCGACGCCCGGTGGTATACCGTGCCGCAGCGCGTTGGTCACCAGCTCCGAGACCACCAGACAGACGTCGTCGAAGCGGTCGCCCACGTCCCACTGGCCCAGGGTCCGCCGGGTGAACTGCCGGGCCTCGCGCACGGCTTCGAAGCGGGGCGGAAGAGCGCAGGAGGCGGCGTTGGACACGGCCGCGGGGTCGAGCGGCGGAAGGCCCTGCCGTAACGGCTCGAGCATGGTCGATCCATTCGTCCCCATGCGAGGCACTCCCGGGAGTCGCGGTCGTGGCGAAGCAGCGGTGGCGCGGGACCATGGTTTCGGATGCGCACGGCGGATGCAAGGGCAGATGCACGTGCACGTGACCGAAATGGACCTCCCCGTACCGCTTCTTGGCCATTTTTTCCGCCAACTTCCCGCCCTGTGACGGCACTTCTCCAGCTCCTCCCTCTCGCTTCTCCTCCGTCCCTGTGTCCATATGCTTTGGCTTCTTTCCGTCTCTGTAATCGGACGAGTACTGCTCGAAGTGTTTTAGTGGCAGACTGCGAAGCCTGAGGACGGGTTGGGGAGGCTGGCGAACGTGAGCGCGGGAGAGCCTGGATCGGTGGTGCGGCGGATGCTGCTCGGCTCGCAACTTCGGCGACTGCGCGAGGCGCGCGGCATCACGCGTGAGGCCGCCGGGTACTCGATCCGGGCCTCCGAGTCGAAGATCAGCCGGATGGAACTCGGCCGGGTCAGCTTCAAGACCCGGGACGTCGAGGACCTGCTGACGCTGTACGGCATCACGGACGACACCGAGCGCCAGGCGCTCGTGGGACTCGCCCGCGAGGCCAACGTCGCGGGCTGGTGGCACAGTTACTCCGACGTGCTGCCCAACTGGTTCCCCACCTACGTCGGTCTGGAGGGCGCCGCCTCCCTGCTGCGGGCGTACGAGGTGCAGTTCGTGCACGGTCTGCTCCAGACCGAGGCGTACGCCCATGCCGTCGTCAGCCGCGGTATGAGGGGCGCGAGCGCCGCCGACATCGACCGTCGGGTGGCGCTGCGTCTGGAGCGGCAGAAGTACCTGGTCGCCGAGAACGCCCCGGACTTCCACATCGTCCTCGACGAGGCCGCCCTGCGCCGGCCCTACGGCGACCGCGAGGTGATGCGCGGCCAGCTCCAGCACCTGATCGACATCTCCGAGCGTCCCAACGTACGGCTCCAGGTCATGCCGTTCAGCTTCGGCGGGCACTCCGGGGAGTCCGGCGCGTTCACGATCCTGAGCTTCCCGGACGCCGACCTCCAGGACGTCGTCTATCTGGAGCAGCTCACCAGCGCCCTCTACCTGGACAAACGCGAGGACGTCAGCCAGTACGAGCAGGCGCTGAAGGAACTCCAGCAGGACAGCCCCGGCCCCGACGAGAGCCGGGACCTGCTGCGCGGGCTGATCCAGCTCTCCTGAGAGATTCGCCCCGACTGCCGAGTACGGCCCCAACTCCCTTGAAACACACGTACGATGACGTGTGATCAGATCGTGACGTCGATCGCAGCAGGGGATTGAGGGATCACATGTCGTCCTATTTCACCGACCTGGCCCAGCAGTACATCGACGGCAAGTGGCGTCCGGGCACAGGGTCCTGGGACATCATCGACTTCAACCCCTACGACGGTGAGAAGCTCGCCTCGATCACCATCGCCACCGTCGACGAGGTCGACCAGGCGTACCAGGCCGCCGCCCGCGCGCAGAAGGAGTGGGCCGCCACCAACGCCTACGCCCGCCGCGCGGTGTTCGAGAAGGTGCTGCGGCTGGTCGAGGAGCGCGAGGCGCAGATCAGCGAGGTCCTCGTCGCCGAGGCCGGCGGCACCTTCGGGAAGGCCGCCTTCGAACTCCACCTGGCCAAGGAGTTCCTGCGCGAGTCGATCCATCTGTCGCTGCGCCCCGAGGGCCGCATCCTGCCCTCGCCGATCGACGGCAAGGAGAACCGCGTCTACCGCGAGCCGGTCGGCGTGGTCGGCGTGATCAGCCCGTTCAACGTGCCGTTCCTGCTGTCGCTGAAGTCCGTGGCCCCCGCGCTCGCCCTCGGCAACGGCGTGGTGCTCAAGCCGCACCAGAACACGCCGATCTCCGGCGGCACCGTGCTGGCCAAGCTGTTCGAGGACGCGGGGCTGCCCCCGGGCCTGCTGAACGTCGTCGTGACCGACATAGCGGAGATCGGCGACGCCTTCCTGGAACACCCGATTCCGCGGGTGATCTCCTTCACCGGTTCCGACAAGGTCGGCCGGCACGTCGCGACCGTCGCGGCCTCGCACTTCAAGCGGTCCATCATCGAACTCGGCGGCAACAGCGCCTTCGTCGTCCTGGACGACGCCGACGTGGACTACGCGGTCGACGCGGCGGTCTTCAGCCGATTCGTCCACCAGGGCCAGGTCTGCATGGCCGCCAACCGCATCCTGGTCGACCGTTCGCTCGCCGACGAGTTCACCGAGAAGTTCGTCGCCAAGGTGCGCACGCTCAAGGCCGGCGACCCGCGCGACCCGGCGACCCTCATCGGCCCGGTGATCAACTCCCAGCAGGCGGAGGCCGTGACCGGCGCCGTCGAGCAGGCGATCGCCGAGGGCGCCACCGCCCTGCTGCACGGCGCGACCACCGACAACCTGGTGGAGCCGTCCGTCCTGTCCGGCCTGCCCCTCGACTCCGCCCTGCTCCAGCAGGAGGTCTTCGGGCCGGTCGTCTTCATCAACACCTTCGACGGCGAGGAGGAGGCGGTCCGCATCGCCAACGACACGCCGTACGGCCTCAGCGGCGCCGTCCACACCGCCGACATCGAGCGCGGCGTCCGCTTCGCCAAGCAGATCGTCACCGGCATGATCCACGTCAACGACGCCACCGTCCACGACGAGCCGATCGTGCCCTTCGGCGGCGAGAAGAACTCCGGCGTCGGCCGCCTCAACGGCGAGACGACCCTCGAAGCCTTCACCACCACCAAGTGGATCTCGGTGCAGCACGGCCGCAGCGGCTTCCCCTTCTAGCCGATGACCGGGGACAGGGGGCGGGCCGATGCCCGCCCCCTACCCTGGAGCGCATGTCAGCGATCCGTCTCCTGGTGCTCGGTGCGGTCCGCCAGCACGGGCGGGCCCACGGCTACCAGGTCCGCAACGACCTGGAGTACTGGGGCGCCCACGAGTGGTCCAACGCCAAGCCCGGCTCGATCTACCACGCCCTGAAGCAGATGGCCAAGCAGGGACTCCTGCACGCCCATGAGATCGCGCCGTCCACGGCCGGCGGCCCGCCGCGCACCGAGTACGAGATCACCGGGCAGGGCACCGAGGAGTATCTGCGGCTGCTGCGGGAGGCGCTGGTCGCCCGGGACCGCAGCATCGACACCCTCTCCGCGGCGATCGGCTTCATGGTCGACCTGGACCGGGCGGAGGCGGTCGGTCTGCTCCGGGAGCGGCTGCGGGGCCTCGCCGAGTGGCGGGCCGCCGTCACCGAGCACTACGTCCCCGAGGAGGGGCCGGAGCAGCTCGGTCACATCGGCGAGATCATGAACATGTGGGTCCACACCGCCGACGGCGAGGCCGCCTGGACCCGGGGCCTGATCGAACGGATCGAGGCAGGCGCCTACACCTTCGCCGGCGAGGGCGAACCCTTCGTGGGCGTCCTGGCCGAGGGCGAGGAGAACCCCTACGCGACGGGCGAACGGCACCCGGGCGACCGCCGCTGACCGTCGGCGGCGGAATCGGGCCGAGCGGTCAGTGATGGAAGCCGGTCGCCGCCCCCTTGTCCCGGATCGCCGGACCCGACTGCTTGCGCAGTTCCGGCAGCAGCCGCGTGAGGTCGTCCACGAACAGCGCCGCGAGGTCCTCGGAGAAGCCGTTGCGGCACACCACACGGATCACGGACAGGTCCTCGCGGTTCGGCGGGAAGGTGTACGCCGGCACCAGCCAGCCGTGCTCCCGCAGCCGCCGTGACACGTCGAAGACGTCGTACGCCGTCACCTCGGGCGCCGTGGTGAAGGCGAAGACCGGCAACTGGTCACCGCGCGTGAGGAGACGGAAGTCGCCGAGGGACTCCACCTTCTCCGCGACGGCCATCGCCACGTCCCGGGTGGACTGCTGCACCGCGCGGTAGCCCTCCCGGCCCAGCCGCAGCAGGGTGTAGTACTGCGCGACGACCTGGGCGCCGGGCCGGGAGAAGTTCAGCGCGAAGGTCGGCATGTCGCCGCCCAGGTAGTTGACCCGGAAGACCAGCTCCTCGGGCAGCGCCTCCTTGTCCCGCCACAGCGCCCAGCCGACACCCGGGTACACCAGCCCGTACTTGTGCCCCGAGGTGTTGATCGACGCCACGCGCGGCAGCCGGAAGTCCCACACCACGTCCGGGTCGAGGAAGGGCGCCACCATCCCCCCGGACGCGCCGTCCACATGCACCGGGACGTCGAGGCCCGAACGCTCCTGGAGGGCGTCCAGGGCCGCGCACAGCTCGGCGATCGGCTCGTAGGAGCCGTCGAAGGTGGAGCCGAGGATGCCGACGACCCCGATGGTGTTCTCGTCGCACAGGTCGGCGGCGGCCTGCGGGTCGAGGTGGTAGCGGTCGCCCTCCATGGGGACGAGACGGGGCTCCACCTCCCAGAAGTTGCAGAACTTCTCCCAGCACACCTGGACGTTGATCCCCATGACCAGGTTCGGGCGGGCGCCCGGCGCCGGATTCCGCTTGCTCCAGCGGCGCTTGAGCGCCATGCCCGCGAGCATGCACGCCTCGCTGGACCCGGTCGTCGAACAGCCCACGGCCGCCGACGGATCCGGCGCGTTCCACAGGTCCGCGAGCATCGCCACGCACCGGCGCTCCAGCTCGGCCGTGCGCGGGTACTCGTCCTTGTCGATCATGTTCTTGTCGCGGCACTCGGCCATCAGGACACCGGCCTGCGGCTCCATCCACGTGGTGACGAACGTGGCCAGGTTCAGGCGGGAGTTGCCGTCCAGCATCAGCTCGTCGTGGACGACCTGATAGGCCGTCGACGGCGAGATGGGGCCGTCGGGCATGCGGTGCTTGGGCGGCGCCTCCGTCATGCCTCCGACCGGATTCGCCTCCCCGTAGAACGGGTTGACCGACAGCGGGCGTTCGTCGTGCTTCGCGGGACCTTTGTGCAACGCCATGGATGTTCCTCCTGGGGATCGAACGGACGTCAGCGGACGGAAGTTCCGTCCGCGCGAAGCTGCATCTGGGGGCGCCCCGTCACCAGCAGCCAGGCCGGCAGCGAGGCGAAGCAGAGCAGGGCGATGATCGTGGGCGAGGCCACCAGCACGGCGGCGGTGAACAGGCTCACCCAGCCCTGCCGGGTGATCGCCAGCAGCACGCCGAGCACGCCCGCCGCCACCCCGACCGCCGGATGCACGCCGGACACCAGCGCGTGCGCGGTGAGGCCGAGGGCGGCGCCGACGAAGACCGCCGGGAAGATCCGGCCGCCGCGGAAGCCGCAGGACGCGGCGACCACCAGCGCGGCCAGCTTCACCACCGTCATCGTCGCGAACTCGCCGGCCGTCCAGCCGTCCGGATCGGCGGCCAGCTCCGCGACCTCGTCCAGCCCCTTGAAGAGCGTCAGATGCCCGCCCAGGGCCCCCAGAAGGCCCAGGACGAGCCCGCCGGCGGGCAGCATCAGCATCGGATGCCGCAGCTTCCCGAAGGCGCCGTGCACGTACGGGAAGACCCGTACGGCGCACATGCCGAGCAGCGCGGCCACCGACGCGATCACCAGCGCCGCCAGCAGATCGCCCCAGCCGGGGCTGCCCAGCGGCGGCAGGTCCAGGTCGAAGGCCGGATGGGCCACCAGGTCGGTGGTGAGCGACCCGGCCGCGGCGGCCACCAGCGGGGCGAACACGTTGTCCCACAGCGCGCCCTTCGCCTCCCGCCCCGCCAGCGCCTCCGAGATCACCAGCGCCGCCGCGACCGGCGTGCCGAACAGCGCGCCGATCGTCCCGGCCTCGGCGAGCATCGGCCACACCCGGCCCGGCATCCGCGGGATCAGCCGGTGGCCCAGCCAGACGGCGAGCCCCACGTTCACCGCGATGATCGGGTTCTCCGGACCCAGGCTGGGCCCGCCCGCCAGCATCAGCACGGCGGCCAGCGTCAGCCCCGGCAGCACCCCGGGCGCCAGCACGGGCGCGTCCAGTCCGGTGGTCGCCGGATCGGGCCCCGCGTGCCCCGGCACCTTCCACACCACGAGCCCCACCGCGACCCCGGTCGCCGTGAGCACGACCAGCATCCAGAACACGGAATACCGGCCCACGCCCAGCGCGTCCGGCAGATCCGCCCACAGCACGTCCTGCAACTCCTCGGCCACCCCGCTGACCAGCAGGAGCAGCAGACTGGAGACGGCTCCCACCACGACGGCGGGCAGGATCAGGGGCAGCAACGCGCGGGCGGGAGTCGCCGGAGCGGTGGGCGCGTGCCGCGGGATCTCCTGAGCCACAGGCTCACGATAAGCGGGCAAAGCGGACATGACATCCGGGGGCGTCCGGCCGGGAACCGTCTGGGTCCCGGCCCGCGCTTGCACCTCACGCGGCGTGAGGACGCACCGTGGAGGACGACACCGGAAGGACCGGGAAGTGAGGGGAGAAGTGAGCTACTCCGTAGGACAGGTCGCGGGCTACGCGGGCGTCACGGTGCGCACCCTGCACCACTACGACGAGATCGGACTGCTCGTCCCCGGCGGCCGCAGCCACGCGGGCCACCGGCGCTACGACGACACCGACCTCGAACGGCTCCAGCGGATCCTGTTCTACCGCGAGCTCGGCTTCCCCCTCGACGAGGTCGCCGCCCTGCTCGACGACCCGGACGCGGACACGCGCGCGCACCTGCGCCGCCGGCACGAGCTGCTGACCGCCCGGATCGAGCGGCTGAAGGAGATGGCGGCGGCCGTGGAACACGCCATGGAGGCACGCAGAATGGGCATCGACCTCACCCCCGAGGAGCGCTTCGAGGTCTTCGGGGACCACGACCCCGAGCAGTACGCGCAGGAGACCGAGGCGCGCTGGGGCGGCACCGACGCGTACGCCGAGTCGCGGCGCCGCACCGCCCGTTACACCAAGGACGACTGGAAGCGCATCCGCGCCGAGGCCGACGCCTGGGGCGAGCGCTACGCGGCGCTCGTGGCCGCCGGCGAGCCGCCGACGGGCGAGGCGGCCATGGACCTCGCCGAGGAGCACCGGCGCCACATCGACACCCGCTACTACGCGTGCCCCCACGAGATGCACGTCTGCCTGGGCGAGATGTACGTCGCCGACGAGCGCTTCACGGCGTACTACGACGCCCTGCGCCCGGGCCTCGCCCAGCACCTCAGGGACGCGATCCTGGCGAACGCGGCCCGGCACACGCACTGACGGCGACCCGTCCTGGCCCGGTGCCGCCCCGCGCGTCCGGGGGCGTTCACTCCTGGGCCAGGACCACCGCCGTGCCGTACGCGCACACCTCGGTGCCCACGTCCGCCGCCTCCGACACGTCGAAGCGGAACGCCAGCACGGCGTTGGCGCCCCGCGCGCGTGCCTGCTCGACGAGCCGCTCCATGGCCTGGTTGCGGGTCTCCACCAGGGTCTTCGTCAGCCCCTTCAGCTCACCGCCGATCATCGACTTCAGGCCCGCGCCGATCTGGCTGCCCAGATGCCGCGAGCGCACGGTGAGGCCGAAGACCTCGCCGACGACCTGCTCGACCCGGAAGCCGGGTACGTCGTTGGTGGTGACGACCAGTACGTCAGGCCGGGGTCCCTGACCGCCGCCGAATTCCTCGATGCCCATGCTCACAGCTTTGACCGGGGAGAGGCACAGTGCATCCTGGGGGAGGCCCTGGGAACCTGGCCCCGCGGCGCCGCGTTGATACGTTGGGGCGGTCCTCCGCCGCACCGACCGCCCTCACCCCTCAGGAGCCCGGAACCGTGACGACTCTTGCCCTCGGACCGAGCTGGCTGGACCCCGACTATCTGCTGGACAGCTTCGGCATCTGGGGTCTGCTGCTCATCGTGTTCGCGGAGTCCGGCCTGCTCATCGGCTTCTTCCTGCCCGGTGACTCGCTGCTGTTCACCGCCGGTCTGCTGATCACCTCCGGCCAGCTCGACTTCCCGCTGTGGGGCGCGGTCGCGCTGATCTGCGTCGCCGCGATCCTGGGCGACCAGGCGGGCTACATGTTCGGCAAGAAGGTCGGCCCGTCGCTCTTCACCCGACCGGACTCCCGCCTCTTCAAGCAGGAGAACGTCGTCAAGGCGCACGACTTCTTCGAGAAGCACGGCCCGAAGTCGCTGATCCTGGCCCGCTTCGTGCCCATCGTGCGCACCTTCACGCCGATCATCGCCGGCGTCAGCGGCATGCGGTACCGCTCGTTCCTGACCTTCAACATCGTCGGTGGCGTCCTGTGGGGCGCCGGTGTCACCCTTCTGGGCTCCTGGCTCGGCAACATCGACTTCGTGAAGAAGAACATCGAGGCGATCCTCATCCTGATCGTCCTCGTCTCGGTGGTCCCGATCGTCATCGAGTTCATGAAGGCACGCAGCGCCGCCAAGAAGAACGCCGCGCAGGCCCCCGCCGAGCAGCAGCCCGCGCAGCAGCAGCCGTACCAGCAGCAGCCCCCGGTGATGGACGACGCGACGACCCGGCTCCGCCGTATCGACGAGCACGAGCCCGGCCCGTACGGCCACCAGGGCGGCCACCCCCAGCAGAACGACTACTACGGCACGCCGTACCCGCAGCAGGACCGGCCCCACCAGCCCCAGCAGCAGCCCTACCCGCAGCAGCAGCCGCAGCCGTACCCCCAGCAGCAGCCCTGGGACCAGCAGCCGCAGCAGCAGCCGTACGGCGCCCAGCCCCGGCAGAACAGCCAGTACCCGTACAACGAGGGCTACTGACCAGGCGGCGCCGGGCCCGCGGGCGTCAGAACCCGCGGGTCCGCTTGGCCGCCCGGCGCTTCTCGGCGGAACCGATCCGCAGGAACAGCCGGGACACCTCCGAACCCAGGTTCACCCCGATCGCGATGGCCATCGCCAGCGCCGCGGCCTTGGTGAGCGACACCAGCCCCTGGTCCACCTCGTTCTGCGCGATGGCCAGCAGCCCGAAGTACGTCGCCGAACCCGGCAGCAGGGGCCCGATCGCCGCCGTGGTGTACGGCAGCGCCGACGCGAACCGGTAGCGGGCCAGCAACTGCCCGAACAGCCCCACCACCCCCGCCGCGACGGCCGTGGAGGCCACCGGCGAGATCTCACCCGCGTAGTGCATCGCCCCGTACACCGACCAGGCCACGCCCCCGTTCAGGGTGACGGCCAGCACGGTCGAGCGCTCCTGCTGCAACAGCACCGCGAAGGTCAGCGACAGCAGCATCGACGCGCCGATCTGCCACAGCGGCCGCTCGGTGATCCCCAGGGCCGCGTCCGGGTTGAGATGCGCCCCGAGCTGCACGCCCAGATAGAGCATCACCAGCACCCCGACCACGATGCCCACGAAGAAGTACATGACCTCCAGCAGCCGCGCCGCCGCGGTGATGTAGAAGCCCGTCAGACCGTCCTGGACGCCCGCCACCAGCGCCCGCCCGGGCAGCAGCGCGAACAGCCCGCCGGTGATCACCGCGGACGCCTTCACGTCCACATGGGCCAGGGTCAGCGCGACCCCTATCGCGGCCGGCGGCATCGCGGCGACCAGGAACTGGTAGAACTCCGGCAGCCCCCGCCCCGCGCACAGCCAGGCCAGCCGGTCGCCGAGCATCGCCCCCAGCGCGGCGGCGACGAACACGACCAGATCACCGCCGACCAGCACCGAGGCCGCGCCCGCCAGCAGCCCGCTCGCCGAGGTCAGCACCCAGGTCGGATACGGGTGCCGGTTGCGGCGCATCTCCGCGAGCCGCCGGTACGCCTCCTCCAGCGAGAAGTGCGTCTCCGGATCGCTCAGGTCGTCCACCAGCCGGAACACGGCCGCCAGCCGGGTGTAGTCGGTGCCGCGCCGGCGGACCGTCCGGGACGCCGTCAGCGGATCGTCCACCAGCGACGGCTGGTACGAGATCGACAGCAGGGTGAAGGTGACGTTCGGCTCGCAGCGGTCCAGCCCGTAGGAGCGGCAGACCGCGAACATCGCGGCCTCCACGTCCTCGGCGCCCTCCCCGCCCGCCAGCAGCAGCTCACCGATGCGCAGCGTCAGGTCGAGGACGCGCGGGACGGCCGGCCCGCCCTCCTCCGGCTTCACGGTCCGCTCCGGCGCAGGGCGCTCGGTCACCGGCATCCGCAGCATCGTGCGCATCCGGTCCTGCCAGGGCAGGTCCTTGGTCAGACTGACCACCGGCACGCCCTCGGCGGGAGTGAACGCGGCCGGGCCGCCGCGCGCGCTGTAGGTGTTCGGGCGGCTGAACGCCGACCCCTCCGGCTCCTCGGCGGGCGGCACGTCCAGCCCCCGCGGAACCGCGAACTCCGACGTGGTCTCCGACTCACCGCCCGCTCTGGGCACGGCCAGCCCCGGCGGAACGGCGAACTCGGACGTCACCTCGGGCTCGTAGGAACCCCTCGCCTCGTCCGACTGCGGCTTGCGGTCCTCCGCATCCGTCACTGAGCAACGCTCCCTGAACGACACCTTCCGTACGGATCAGTATGCGCACAGGCACACGAAAGGGCCGCACGCGTGTGCGTGCGGCCCCCTCGGTGCGGAAGGTCAGTGACCGCCCTGGTCCTTGAAGCGCTTGTAGGACCGCTCGATCTCGGCCTCGGCGTCGGTCCGGCCGACCCAGTCGGCGCCCTCGACGGACTTGCCGGGCTCCAGGTCCTTGTAGACCTCGAAGAAGTGCTGGATCTCCAGGCGGTCGAACTCCGACACGTGGTGGATGTCGCGCAGGTGCTCCACGCGCGGGTCGGTCGCCGGGACGCACAGCAGCTTGTCGTCGCCGCCGGCCTCGTCCGTCATCCGGAACATGCCGATCGCGCGGCACTTGATGAGGCAGCCCGGGAAGGTCGGCTCGTCCAGGATGACCAGCGCGTCCAGCGGGTCGCCGTCCTCGCCGAGGGTGTTCTCGACGAAGCCGTAGTCGGTCGGGTAGGCGGTCGAGGTGAAGAGTCGACGGTCCAGGCGGATCCGACCGGTCTCGTGGTCCACCTCGTACTTGTTCCGCGAACCCTTCGGGATCTCGATCGTGACGTCGAACTCCACCGGACGCTCCTCCATGATCAGCACATAGTTCTGGTGGTTAAGTGTCCCTCACGCAGGTGGGTGATCGCGAAAGGGGCTGGTGGTCATGCCGGAGCTGAGACCGTGGCGGGCCGCGAGACCGCACGTGGTGCGGGTCGCGGACGCCGTACGACCGCGTCTGGCACGGGCCGCAGGGATCGTAGGCCCTCGTCTCGCGCGGGCGACGGCGGCCGCGAAGCCGCGGGTCGCACGGCTCACGCAGGCGGCGAAACCGCAGCTCGCGCGGATCACGAAGACCGGTCCGACCATCAGGACCTGGCGGTACACCGCGGGTGCGGCGACCGCCGGACTGGCGCTGGCCGCGGGCGTGGTGACCGCCGCCGGGCCCTGGGACTCCACCGGTCAGCGTACGGCCGAGCGGGACCGCGCCGCCGCCCTGCATCACACGGGTGGCGCAGATCACGGCCGTCGCACCGGTTCGTCCGATACGTCCGACACCGCGGCGGGCGCCCCCCGGCCCGCCCCGAGCGCCCCCTCCGTCCTCTCCGGTCTCGGCGGCCCCACCGGCACCGTGAAGTCCGCCCACACCACCACCGCCCTCGCCGCCGTCCTGGACCCCCTGCTGCGCGACCCCGCGCTCGGCACCCTGCACACCGCCTCGGTCGTCGACGTCACCACCGGCGCACGGCTCTACGGCACCGGGTCCGGGCAGGCGCTCACCCCCGCCTCCACCACGAAGATCGCCACCGCGGTCGCCGCGCTCACCGCGATGGGCCCCGACCACCGGCTCACCACCCGCGCCGCCCTCGAACCCGACACCAAGGAACTGGTCCTGGTCGGCGGCGGTGACCCCACCCTCACCGCCCGCAAGGACGCCGACGGCTGGGCGAGCCTGCGCGCCCTCGCCGTCTCGGCCGCCAAGGCGCTCAAGGCGCGCGGCCTCACCGACGTCACCCTCTCCTACGACACGACCCTCTTCACCGGTCCTCAGATTCACCCCATCGGGGTCGACCCCAACATCGCCCCCGTCACCGCCCTCAGCGCCGACCAGGGCCGCACCGACGACTCCACCAGCGGCACGGCCTACCGCGTGGCCGACCCGGCCGCCGACGCCACCCGCCAGTTCGCCGACTTCCTCAGGGCCGAGGGCATCACCACCAGCGCCCCCGGCCCCTCGAAGGCCACCACGCGCGCGGAGACCCTCGCCACCGTCTCCTCGCCCCCGCTGTCCGACCTCGTCGAGCGGATGCTCACCAACAGCGACAACGACATCGCCGAGGCCCTCGCCCGCCAGACCGCCGTCGCGACCGGCGGCCGCGCCGACTTCGCCGGCGGCGGCCGGGCCGTCCACGCCCAGCTCACGAAGCTCGGACTGCCCATGACCGGCGCGGTCTTCAAGGACGGCAGTGGACTCGACCGGGGCGACCGCCTCACCGCCGACCTGCTGACCGCCCTGCTCGTCAAGGCCGCCGACCCGGACCGCCCCGACCTGCGCCCGGCCCTCACCGGCCTGCCCGTCGCCGGCTTCACGGGCACCCTCAGCGCCCGCTACACCGAGGGCGCCGCCGGCGTCGTCCGCGCCAAGACCGGCACCCTCACCGGCGTCAACGCCCTGGCCGGCACGGTCGTCGACCGCGACGGCCACCTCCTCGCCTTCGCCCTCCTGGCCTCCGGCACCACCAACCGCGACACGGCCCAATCAGCCCTGGACCGAACAGCAACGGCACTGGCGAACTGCGGCTGCGGCTAGGACGCTCCGGTGCGGTGGGCGTCGGCGGTCCCGGGGTGCGGGTGTTCGGGTTCGGGTTCGTGGCTCTGCCTCAACTGGCGGTGAGCACGTACCGTTGACGCATGACGAGCATCGGTGGTGTGGAGATGGTCGACTGGAATCTCGCGGTCGCGACCGCGACCCGGCTCGTGCGGCCGGGCCCGGAGGTGAGCCGTGACGAGGCCAGGGCCGTCGTCGCGGAGCTGCGCCGGCACGCCAAGGCCTCGGAGGAACACGTCCGCGGATTCACCCGGATGGGTACCGAGGACACCCACGACACCCCGGTCCTCGTCGTCGACCGCCCCGGCTGGGTGCGGGCCAACGTCGCCGGTTTCCGGGAACTCCTCAAGCCCCTCCTCGACAAGATGCAGGAACGCCGCGCGGGCGGCCCCGGCGGCGCCATGCTCGGCGCCGTCGGCGGCAAGGTCACCGGCGTGGAACTCGGCATGCTGCTGTCGTTCCTGGCCTCCCGCGTGCTCGGCCAGTACGAGACCTTCGCCCCCGCCTCCCGCGACCTCCCCTCCGGCGGCCCCAAGGGCGGCCGGCTGCTGCTCGTCGCCCCGAACATCGTCCACGTCGAACGCGAACTCGACGTCGACCCCCACGACTTCCGCCTCTGGGTCACCCTCCACGAGGAGACCCACCGCACCCAGTTCTCCGCCGTCGACTGGCTGCGCGACCACCTGGAGGGCGAGATCCAGTCGTTCCTCGGGGAGACCGACGTCGACCCGATGACCTTCCTGGAGCGCGTCAGGGAGGCCGCCCAGTCCCTCGCCGGCGGCCGCCCCGAGGGCGAGGAGGACGACGGCGGACGCTCCCTCGTCGAACTCGTCCAGACCCCCGCCCAGCGCGAGATCCTCGGCCGCCTCACCGCCGTGATGTCCCTGCTGGAGGGCCACGCCGACTTCGTCATGGACGGCGTCGGACCCGCCGTCGTGCCCTCCGTCGCCGAGATCCGCGAGAAGTTCCAGCAGCGCCGCGCCAAGGGCGCCTCCCGCCTGGACATGGCCCTGCGCAAACTGCTCGGCCTCGACGCCAAGCTCCGCCAGTACCGCGACGGCGAACGGTTCGTGCGGGCCGTCGTCGAACAGGTCGGCATGGACGGCTTCAACCGCGTGTGGACCTCCCCGAACACCCTCCCCACCAAGGCGGAGATCGCCAAACCCGCGGACTGGGTCGCGCGCGTGCACCGCAAGGCCGAGTCATGACAGCCGTACGGCACCCCGTGAACCGGATCCGGCCGACGGCAGGCGAACGCCCCTTCAATCACCCGTCCGAGGGACCGTGGGCCCCCGGCAGGCGTGCAATGCTCGGGGAACGGCCCGGCTCTGTCACCATCTACACACTCTGAGTGACCGGCCCGGGGTTCACCCCCCGACAAAACTTCATGAAGGGAACCGGACAATGGGTCCCCATCCTGCGGTCGCGGCGATACGCCTGGCGGTCCGCCGCGTACTCCACGACATCCTCAACGACCACCAGCCCACCGACCCCACCGCCACACCGGCGCGGGGCTCGCACGCGCGCGTGCCCGCGCCGCTCGTCCTCGTCGCGTGCTCCGGCGGCGCCGACTCCATGGCCCTCGCCTCCGCACTCGCCTTCGAAGCCCCCCGGCTCGGGCTGCGCGCCGGCGGCGTCACCGTCGACCACGGCCTCCAGCCCGGTTCCGACCTGCGCGCCGACGAGGTCGTCCTGCGGCTGCGCGAACTCGGCCTCGACCCCGTCGAGGCCACCGCCGTGACCGTCGGCCGTGAAGGCGGCCCCGAGGGCGCCGCCCGCGACGCCCGCTACGCCGCCCTCGACGCCGCCGCCGAACGCCACGGCGCCGCCGCCGTCCTGCTCGGCCACACCCGTGACGACCAGGCCGAGACCGTCCTGCTCGGCCTCGCCCGCGGCTCCGGCATCCGCTCCCTGTCCGGCATGGCCGAGATCTCCGGCACCGGCGGCCGCTACCGGCGCCCCTTCCTCCAGCTCGACCGGCAGACCGCCCGCAAGGCGTGCATGGTCCAGTCGCTGCCCGTGTGGGACGACCCGCACAACGCCGACCCCGCCTACACCCGCTCCCGGCTGCGCCACGAGGGCCTGCCCGCCCTGGAGAAGGCCCTCGGCAAGGGCGTCGTCGAGGCCCTCGCCCGAACGGCCCAGCTCTCCCGCGACGACGCCGACGCGCTCGACGCCTGGGCCGGCCAGGCCGAGACCGCCGTACGGGACGCCGCCGGCCTCCTGGAGTGCGCCAAGCTCTACGCCCTGCCGCCCGCCGTACGCCGCCGGATCCTGCGCCGCGCCGCCATCGAGGCGGGCGCGCCGGCCGGTTCCCTCTTCGCCCGGCACATCGAGGAGGTCGACCGGCTGATCACCGGATGGCGCGGCCAGGGGGTCATCAACCTCCCCGGCAAGGTCGTGGCCCAGCGGCAGGGTGGCAGACTGGTGATTCGGCAAGGCTGAAACCCGGCTCTCCGCACGGAGGGCCAGGCGGCCGGTGGGACGACCGAAAGTGATGCGGTGGACGCGAAAGACATGGGTGCCGACCTCAAGCAGGTGCTCATCACCAAGGAAGAGATCGACGCGAAGCTGGCCGAGCTGGCCGCGAAGATCGACGCTGAGTACGCGGGCAAGGACCTGCTGATCGTCGGAGTCCTCAAGGGCGCGGTGATGGTCATGGCCGACCTCGCCCGGGCGCTGTCCACCCCCGTCACCATGGACTGGATGGCCGTGTCGTCGTACGGCGCGGGCACCCAGTCCTCCGGCGTGGTGCGGATCCTCAAGGACCTCGACACCGACATCAAGGGCCGGCACGTCCTGATCGTCGAGGACATCATCGACTCCGGCCTCACGCTCTCCTGGCTGCTGTCGAACCTCGGCTCGCGCGAGCCGGCCTCCCTCAAGGTGTGCACGCTGCTGCGCAAGCCGGACGCCGCGAAGGTCGCCATCGACGTGGAGTGGGTGGGCTTCGACATCCCCAACGAGTTCGTCGTCGGCTACGGCCTGGACTACGCCGAGAAGTACCGCAACCTGCCGTTCGTCGGTACGCTCGCGCCCCATGTCTACGGCGGCTGAGCCGGACCGCGGCGCCGGCCCGGGCGTCGACTGCGCCGGACGGCCGGTCTTGTAGGGCGATCGGGAACCCCAGCGGGTTTCGCACCGTTGGAGCAGGCAGACGGGCTCACCGGCTCTCCTGTGCGGCTTCGGGCCACCATGCTGGGGTACCGTCAGAAGAACTGTCTTATCAAACTCACTATGGCAGGAGGGACGGGGCGGCACCGCTCCGTATGGATGGACGTGAAGCGATACTTCCGTGGGCCGGTCATGTGGATCGTGCTGGCCGTCCTTGCCGTGGTCGTGTTGATGCAGGTCGTCGGCTCGTCCGGCGGCTACAAGACGGTGGACACAGGCCAGGTCATCGCAGCGATCAACGACAACAAGGTCGAGTCGGCGAAGCTCACCACCGGTGACGAGCAGACCATCAAGGCCACGCTCAAAGACGGCGTGAAGATCGAGGGCAGCTCGAAGATCCAGGCGAGCTACATCGGCGATCAGGGCGTGACCATCGCCAACACGCTGCAAACCAAGTACCAGGACAAGCAGATTCCGGACGGCTACACGGTCTCTCCGACGAAGCAGAACGCCTTCGTCGGGATCCTGCTGTCCCTGCTCCCCTTCGTCCTCATCGTGGTCGTCTTCCTGTTCCTGATGAATCAGATGCAGGGCGGCGGCTCCCGCGTCATGAACTTCGGCAAGTCCAAGGCGAAGCTCATCACCAAGGACACCCCGAAGACGACGTTCGCGGACGTCGCCGGTTCGGACGAGGCCGTCGAGGAACTCCACGAGATCAAGGAATTCCTCCAGGAGCCGGCCAAGTTCCAGGCCGTCGGCGCCAAGATCCCCAAGGGCGTGCTGCTGTACGGCCCGCCCGGCACCGGCAAGACGCTCCTCGCGCGTGCCGTCGCCGGCGAGGCGGGCGTCCCCTTCTACTCGATCTCCGGTTCCGACTTCGTCGAGATGTTCGTCGGTGTCGGTGCCTCCCGCGTGCGTGACCTGTTCGAGCAGGCCAAGGCGAACGCCCCGGCGATCGTCTTCGTCGACGAGATCGACGCGGTCGGCCGCCACCGCGGCGCCGGCCTCGGCGGCGGTCACGACGAGCGCGAGCAGACCCTGAACCAGCTCCTCGTCGAGATGGACGGCTTCGACGTCAAGGGCGGCGTGATCCTCATCGCTGCGACGAACCGGCCCGACATCCTCGACCCGGCGCTGCTGCGCCCCGGCCGCTTCGACCGCCAGATCGCGGTCGACCGCCCGGACATGCAGGGCCGTCTGGAGATCCTCAAGGTCCACCAGAAGGGCAAGCCGGTCGCGCCCGACGTCGACCTGTCCGCCGTCGCCCGCCGCACCCCCGGCTTCACGGGTGCCGATCTGTCGAACGTGCTGAACGAGGCCGCGCTGCTGACGGCCCGCTCGGACAAGAAGCTGATCGACAACCACATGCTGGACGAGGCGATCGACCGTGTGGTCGCGGGCCCGCAGAAGCGGACCCGGATCATGTCGGACAAGGAGAAGAAGATCACCGCGTACCACGAGGGCGGTCACGCCCTGGTCGCGGCGGCCTCGCCGAACTCCGACCCGGTCCACAAGATCACGATCCTGTCCCGGGGCCGCGCCCTCGGCTACACGATGGTCCTGCCGGACGAGGACAAGTACTCCACCACGCGCAACGAGATGCTGGACCAGCTCGCGTACATGCTGGGCGGCCGCGCGGCGGAGGAGCTGGTCTTCCACGACCCGACCACGGGCGCGGCGAACGACATCGAGAAGGCCACCGCCACCGCCCGCGCGATGGTCACCCAGTACGGCATGACCGAGCGCCTGGGTGCCATCAAGTTCGGCGGCGACAACACCGAGCCGTTCCTCGGCCGTGAGATGGCTCACCAGCGCGACTACTCGGAAGAGGTCGCCGCGCTGGTGGACGAGGAAGTCAAGAAGCTCATCGAGAACGCGCACAACGAAGCCTGGGAGATCCTCGTCGAGAACCGCGACGTTCTCGACAACCTGGTGCTTCAGCTCCTGGAGAAGGAGACGCTGGGCAAGGAGGAGATCGCCGAGATCTTCGCCCCCATCCACAAGCGTCCCCCGCGGCCGGCCTGGACCGGCTCCTCCCGCCGTACGCCCTCGACCCGTCCGCCGGTGCTCTCCCCCAAGGAGCTGGCCCTGACGAACGGCGCGAACGGCACCACCCCGGCGATCTCCACCGCGAAGGCCACCGCGGCGGAGCCCGCCCCGGTGACGGAGCCCGCTCCGGAGGACCGCCCGGAGAGCTGACCAGGCCCGGAATGGATGCCGCGCCCCCCAGGTTCTAGCCTGGGGGGCGCGGCATTTTCCGTATGACCTGTTTTCGACGCCCTTGTGGGACACCTAGGAACGAGGCAGCACATGACCGACCCCGTGACGCTGGACGGCGAGGGCCAGATCGGCGAGTTCGACGAGAAGCGCGCCGAGAACGCCGTACGCGAACTCCTGATCGCGGTCGGCGAAGACCCGGACCGCGAGGGCCTCAAGGAGACTCCGGCGCGGGTGGCGCGGGCGTACAAGGAGATATTCGCGGGGTTGTGGCAGAAGCCCGAGGACGTGCTGACCACGACGTTCGACCTGGGGCACGACGAGATGGTGCTCGTGAAGGACATCGAGGTGTTCTCCACGTGTGAGCATCATCTGGTGCCGTTCCGCGGGGTGGCGCATGTCGGCTACATCCCGTCCACCACCGGGAAGATCACCGGTCTGTCCAAGCTGGCCCGGCTCGTGGACGTGTTCGCCCGCCGTCCTCAGGTGCAGGAACGTCTCACCACTCAGGTCGCGGACTCGCTGATGGAGATTCTGGAGCCGCGCGGCGTGATCGTCGTCGTGGAGTGCGAGCACATGTGCATGTCCATGCGCGGTATCCGCAAGCCCGGCGCCAAGACCATCACCTCGGCGGTCCGCGGTCAGCTCCGGGACATGGCGACCCGCAACGAGGCGATGAGCCTCATCATGGCGCGCTGAACGGCCGCGCGCCGACCTACGCCGGGGTCGCCGCTCCGTTGTTGTGGTCGTCGTCGTCCTCGGGGAGTTTGCAGACGCGTTCCAGGAACAGGGCCGCCGCTATGACGCCGATGCCCGCGACGACGGAGAAGCCGGCGTAGATCGCCTGGTCGCGGTGGGCCGGGACCTCCAGGGACTCCAGGAGGAAGACGCCCGTGCCGCCGTACATGCCGCTGACGAGGGCGGCGACCAGGGCGCTGGCCTGGCCGAAGACGACCGCGCGGGCCGCCATCAGCGGGTCGACCCCCTTGGCGCCGGGGCGGCGCTCGCGCTGGGCCCTGAGGCGGGAGCGCAGCGACAGCGCGGTGGCCAGCAGCACCACCGCGATCAGGGCGAGGACGATGGGGGCGGCCAGCGGGACGCTGGGCAGGGTCCCGATCGAGGTCCACAGACGGGCACCGGCCCAGGACAGGACGCCGGCCACGAGGAAGACCCCGGCCAGCACCCTGATGCGCAGCTCTTTCACGGTGTTCCTTCAGCTCCCCCGGGTCCTCAAGGACAGTGCTCGTCTTGACCTTAACGACTACTCGGGCAGGTGAAGTTCCAGGTCCTGGCGCGCGGTGACGCCGTCCCGGGTGATCGTGTCCAGGAGGGCCGCGACCGGCCCCCGGCCGGGCAGCTCGGCCTCGGGGTCGACGTCGAGCCAGGGGGCGAGCACGAAGGCGCGTTCATGGGCGCGCGGGTGGGGGAGCGTGAGCTGCGGGTCGCCGTCGACGACATCGGCGTAGGCCACGATGTCGACGTCGAGGGTGCGCGCGCCCCAGCGCTCCTCGCGGACCCGGTGGAACGCCTCCTCGACCGCGTGCGCCCGCTCCAGCAGGGAGGACGGTGGCAGGGTCGTCTTCAGCACCACCACGGCGTTGAAGTACGAGGGCTGGCTGCCGGGCTCGACGCCCCACGGCGCCGTCTCGTACACCGGCGAGACGGCCTTCACCCGGACGCCCGGGGTGTCCTCCAGGGCGTCGATGGCGCCCTGGAGGGTCTCCAGGCGGTTGCCGAGGTTGGAGCCGAGGGAGATCACGGCGCGCCGCGGGTTGTGCAGCGTGGTGTCGGCGGCGTCCACCTGCTCGACCACGGAGGCGGGCACCGGCTGTACGGTCGGGTCGCTGTGACCCTCGGTGAAGGACGCGGTCATGCTCGGCTCCGGATGATGGTGACGGTCACGTCGTCGAAGGGGACGGTGATCGGTGCGTCGGGCTTGTGGACGCGGACCTCGACCTCGTCCACCCCGTCGTGCGCCAGACAGGCGCGGGCGATGCGCTCGGCGAGCGTCTCGATGAGGTTGACCGGCTCGCCCTCGACGACGGCGACGACCTCCTCCGCCACGATGCCGTAGTGCACGGTCTTCGCCAGGTCGTCGTCGGCGGCCGCCGGGCGGGTGTCCAGGCCGAGCACGAGGTCCACGATGAAGGTCTGGCCCTCCTCGCGTTCCTTGGGGAACACACCGTGGTACCCGCGGGCCTTCAGGCCGCGCAGCTCGACACGATCCACGCGCATCACTCCTGCAATCGTCGGTTCCGGCCGGCCGGTGGCGTGTGCGGGCGCCACCTCGGCCTCGAACGAATCTACCTGCGAGCACGGACAGCGCCGGGCCCCGGCGGGCACGGCCCGGGGCGCCGCCGCAGTTTTCACCGGGTGTTTCCCTCGGTGAACCCGGTGGCTCACGGGCCGGTAGCCGCCCCTACCCGCGGGTTCGTGATTCCAACCACTTCTTGGTGCAGGAGGGGGAAGGCCGGTGGCGGCGCGGGGGTCAGACCGGGCTCTCGCCGTTGTCGTCGTTCCCCGGGTTCTCGGGGTGGTCCAGGCTCTCCGGTTTCTCGCCGTCCTCCGGCTCGTCGCCGTCGGCCAGGACCGGGGAGGCGTGGTGGGACCACAGCTTCCAGCCGTCCCGGGTCCGGCGGAACACGTTCGTGGCGACGACGAGCTGACCGACCAGCGGCCCCAGCTCCTCGCCGTCCGACGGGGCCGGGCCGCCGCTGAGGATGTTCTCCGTGCAGTTCACCAGGGCGGTGTCGCCGGTGACGGAGACATGGACGTCGGTCAGGAAGAACTGGATGTAGTCGGTGTTCGCCATGATCAGCGCGTACGACCGCAGCACCTCGCCGCGCCCGGTGAGCACCGGCCAGCCGGGGTGCACGCAGGAGATCACGCCGCTGTCCGCCGGATCGTGGTACTCCTCGTCGACGCCCAGGTCGGAGGGGGTGAGCCAGAGCGAGGACACCGTCTCGAAGTCGCCCCGCTCCAGCGCCTCGTAGAACGCCGTGTTGGCGGCCTCGACCTCTTCGACGTCGGTGTGGGGGGCGCTCACCGGACTCCTTCCGCACCACCGGGGCGCACGGCGCGCGAGCCGTCGTCGGCGCGCGTCTCTCCTGTAGCGCGCGCCCCTTCCACGGCGCGCGCGACCCGCACCGCGTCCGCCGTCGCGTGGACCTCGTGCACGCGCACGGCCCACGCGCCGTTGTGCGCGGCGAGCGCGGAGACGGCGGCCGTGGCGGCGTCCCGTTCGCGCGCGGGGGGCGGTGCGCCCTCCGGTCCTGCCAGGACGCGGCCGAGGAAGCGTTTGCGGGAGGCGGCGACCAGGAGCGGGTGCCCCAGGGTGTGCAGCCGGTCGAGGTGGGCGAGGAGGGCGAGGTCGTGATCGGCGTCCTTGGAGAAGCCGAGCCCGGGATCGACGACGATCCGGTCGGGGGAGACACCGCCCGCGAGGACGGCCTCCACGCGCGCGTGCAGCTCGTCCACGACCTCGGCGACCACATCGGCGTAGACGCCCTTGACGTTGCCCCCCTCGAGGAAGCCGCGCCAGTGCATGACGACGAACGGGGCGCCGGCGTCCGCCACCACCGGGATCATCTCCGGGTCGGCGAGGCCGCCGCTGACGTCGTTGACCAGGGCGGCGCCGACGGCGAGGGCCCGGGCGGCGACGGACGCGCGCATGGTGTCGACGGAGACGACGACGCCCTCGGAGGCGAGGCCGCGGACGACGGGGACCACCCGGCGCATCTCCTCGGCCTCGTCGACACGGGTGGCCCCGGGGCGGGTGGACTCCCCGCCGACGTCGACCAGGTCGGCGCCCTCGGCGACGAGCTGGAGGCCGTGCTTGACGGCGGCCGTCGTGTCGAACCAGCGGCCCCCGTCGGAGAAGGAGTCGGGGGTGACGTTGACGACCCCCATCACCGCGCAGCGATCCCATTCCGGAAGACCGGCGACCCGTCCGCGTCCGCTCTGCTTGCTCATATGTTCAGCGTAGGCCCAGGGGCGGGCCGGGACGCTGCCCGGCCCGGCTTCCCCGGCCGGGGCGGAACCCCGCAGGCGCTGCCCGCCCACCCCTACGCGGCCTGTACGTCCCGCTCGGCCGGCCGGTGCGCACACACGCGTGCCGGCTTCGTACGGCGGCGCAGGAAGCGGGGCAGCGGCAGGGCGAGGTCGACGAAGCCCTCGGCCTGCATGGCGGCGAAGCCGATGCGGGGCAGATCGCCGGACGCGCGGTAGACGACGAAACGGGGCTCCCAGCGGGGCTGGAACTTGGCGTTGAACTTGTACAGCGACTCGATCTGGAACCAGCGGGAGAGGAAGACCAGCAGACCGCGCCAGGCGCGCAGCACCGGTCCGGCGCCGATCTTCTCGCCGCGGGCCAGCGCCGAGCGGAACATCGCGAAGTTCAGCGACACGCGCGTGACCGCGAAGCGGGGGGCGGCCTGGAGCGCGGCCACGATCAGCAGTTCGTTCATCCCGGGGTCGGCCGCGCGGTCGCGCCGCATCAGGTCGAGGGAGACGCCGTCCGGGCCCCAGGGCACGAAGTGCAGGATCGCCTTGAGGTCGCCGTACGGGCCGGGGATCTCGTCAGTCTTGTGGGCGGTGGCGATGAGACAGTCGCCGTCGGCCGGGTCGCCCACGCGGCCGAGCGCCATGGAGAAGCCGCGCTCGGTGTCGGTGCCCCGCCAGTCCTCGGCGGCCCGCCGGATCCGGTCCAGCTCGGCCTCGCCGAGGTCACGTACACGTCGGACCCGGGTTTCGTATCCGGCGCGCTCGATGCGCTTGACCATCTGGCGGACGTTGCGCATCGCGCGGCCGGCGAGCGAGAAATCCGCGACGTCCACCACCGCCTCGTCGCCCAGTTCGAGGGCGTCGAGGCCGGTCTCGCGGGTCCAGACCTCGCCGCCGGTCTCCGAGCAGCCCATGACGGCGGGCGTCCAGGAGTGGGCCCTGGCCTCGTCCATGAAGCGCTCGATGGCGCCGGGCCACGCCTCGACGTCACCGATCGGGTCACCGCTGGCGAGCATCACGCCGGAGACCACGCGGTAGGTCACCGCGGCCTTGCCGCTGGGCGAGAAGACGACCGCCTTGTCGCGGCGCAGCGCGAAGTGGCCCAGGGAGTCGCGGCGGCCGTGCCGGTCCAGCAGGGCGCGCAGCCGGGACTCGTCCTCCTCGGTGAGGCGCGCGGCCGGGTGTTCGGGGCGGAAGGCGAGGTAGATGGTGGTGACCGCGGTGAGCCAGCCGAGGGCGCCGAGCGAGAAGGCGACGGTCCAGGAGGTGTTGCCCGCGTAGTCGACCGGGCCCTCGAAGCCGAAGAGGCCGTACAGGACGTGCGTCAGGCGATCGGCCAGGCTCGGGTCGCCGATCAGACGGTTCGGGTGGACGCTGACGATGACCAGTCCGAGACCGAGGGAACCGGCGCCCATGAGGACGAAGTTGGCGAGCGCGCGCCAGCGGCTGCGCGGATCGGGCAGGGCGGCGAACTGGTCGCGGTGCACCAGCAGGGGCACCAGGAGCGCGATCGAGATGAGCGCGCCGACGACCGAGTGGCGGTACACGAACTGGGCCGCGGCGCCCGCCGGGAGCAGCACCACGGCGGCGCGCCAGGCCCGCCGCTTGGAGCGCTTGAGGCCGTGGGCGAGGAGCAGCAGCAGGATGCCGGCGCTCAGCGAGAGCGCCGCCGCGAAGGGGCCGAACGAGCCGGGCAGCACCTCCGCGAGGGTGTGCATACGGCTGTGCCGGAACCGGGGGAAGACGCCCGCGGCCACGTCCACCAGGCCGACGAGGGCACAGGCTCTGCCGACGAGGGCGGGCACGGACTCGGGGCGCGGACCGCGCACGAGCCGCCGCACCCTGCTTGATCGGTTCGGAACCCCGCCCGACATTTCCCCATCTTCCCTGACAGACATCGCATCCCGTAGTTCCGCGAGAGACCTTGGACCCGGTGCCGATTCGGGCATCCGGCGACATTGCGCCCTCTAGGACGGTGTCTCGGGGAGAGAGGTTCACTCAGCTTCTCAAAGCCACCGAAAAGGCCAAGGAAAGTCCGGGACAAGCCCTCGCGAAGGAGTCGGGGGGACGGGCCTGCGCCCGGACGGAGAGCAGGCAGGAAACCACCGCATGGGTCTCACGAGCACCACCTTGCTGCTTCTGTCGATCGCGTTCGCCGTCGTGCTGTTCATCGGCACGGTGTGGCTGTGGCCGCGCCTCGCGCGGGGCACCTGGCGGGCCGTCAGCGGGCGCGTCGGGCTGCTGTTCGCCACGCAGTTGGCGGTCTTCGTGTCGGTGGGCCTCTCCGCGAACCAGACGTTCGGCTTCTACGCGAGCTGGGCGGACCTCCTGGGCCGGGAGACGGAGGTCGGCGTGGTCGTCGACCACGCGGGCGGCGGCGGGGCGCCCTCGGGGCTCCTGCGGGTCGTCGACACCCGGCAGGTCGACGGGGGCAGCGGCCGGCCGCGGTTCGGCGGGCAGATACAGAAGGTGGCCCTCAACGGCCGTACGACACGCATCGCCACGCCCGCGTACGTGTATCTGCCGCCGGAGTACTTCGACCCGGCGAACCGCACGCGTACGTTCCCCGCGGCGGTCGTGCTCACCGGCTACCCGGGGACGGCCGAGGCGCTCGTGGACAAGCTGCACTACCCGCGCACCGCGCGGCAGCTCGCCAAGGACGGGCGGATGCAGCCGATGATCCTGGTGATGATGCGGCCCACGGTCGCGCCGCCGCGCGACACCGAGTGCGTCGACATCCCGGACGGGCCGCAGACCGAGTCGTTCTTCGCCGAGGACCTGCCGGAGGCCGTGGCGGCCCACTACCGGGTCGGCAAGGAGCCGGGGAGCTGGGGGATCATCGGGGACTCCACGGGCGGGTACTGCGCGCTGAAGCTGGCGATGCATCACCCGGAGTTGTACGCGGCGGGCGCGGGCCTGTCGGCGTACTACAAGGCGCCGATCGATCCGACCACGGGCGACCTCTTCCACGGGAACCGGACGCTGCGCGACGAGGCCGATCTGCACTGGTTTCTGAAGAACCGTTCCGCCCCGGACACCTCGCTGCTGGTCACGAGCAGCAAAGTGGGCGAATCCAACTACAAGGCCACGCTGAAGTTCATCGACGAGGTGAAGGCCACCCAGCGGACCCGGATCTCCTCGATCATCCTCGAAAGCGGCGGGCACAACTTCAACACCTGGCGGCGGGAGATCCCGCCGACGCTGGAGTGGATCAGCGGGCGCCTGACCGGGGCGTGAACGGCCGTTCCACACCGTAAATGATCTTGATTTCCGTTGAATGCGTGACCGCTCTGTTTCCCGATGTCCTGTGAAGGCTTCGGTATGGCAGCTTTTTGTGGGGCGGGGCGCCAACAATCGCCTACGCGCGGTAAGTTTCTGGCCATGCCACGTGGACGTCACCGCCATTCCCCGCCTTTGCACAGGCTGCTGCCTCCCTCGGCTATCGCAGGTGTCTCGGTCGTCATCGCCCTGGGACCATGGCTGTTCACGGAGCCCATGGTGCTCCGAGCGCTGGCCGCGGCCGCCGCGGCCACGGCGCTCGTCGGCGCGTTCGTCATGCGCCGCTGGGACATGCAGGCGGGCCGGCAGGTCGCCGACCTCACGCGCGCGCGGGCGAGCGACGAGTGGCGCTTCGAGGAACGGGTCGCCGAACTGGAGACCGACCTCGACGAATCGCGCGAGCTGCGCGTCAAGCTGGAACAGCGGCTGCGTGCCAAGCGCGCCGAGCTGGCCGGCCTGCGCAACGAGCACGCCGCGCTGCTGCGCCGGTACGCCACCGCGGAGACCGAGCGGGCGACCGCCCTGGAGGGCCGCCGGCTGCTGGAGATAGAGACCACCGCACCGCCCGCGGCCCTGCCTCCGGCGCGTGCGGCGCAGGACGACGAGGTCGAGGCGGTTGACGGGGCCGAGGTGACCGGGGCCGAGACCGAGACCGAGGCCGAGGTTGATGAGACGGCCGGCGTTGACGACGCGGCTGACGCGGGCGAGACGGCCGGGCTGGACGAGTCGGCCGACGACGCCGACGACGCCGACGGCACCGATGACGCCGACGAGGCCGAGGCCCCTGAGGCGGCTGCCGACGCCGCCGACGCCGATGAGGACGACGAGGACGCCGCGCACGAGGCCGATGCCCCCGCGGCTTTCTCTCCCGAGGGTTCCAAGCTGTTCCTGCGCGCGCAGGCGGCGTTGGGCAAGTTCGACCCGGACGCGGTGAAGCCCGCCGAGGACACCAAGGGCGCCAAGTCCGCCAAGGCCGCGAAGGACGACGACCCGGCCGGTGCGGAGCCCGCGGCGAAGGCGTCCGTCACGGAGACCGCGACGGACGCCGCCGACGGTGACGCGGAACCCGCGCGGGAGGACGAGGCGGAGGGGAAGTCCGAGGCGGCCGTCGAGCACACGCGCGCGGCCGCCCCCCACCCGAACGTCCCGACCGCTTCGGTTGCTTCGACCACGGAGGCGGCCCCGGCTGTCGAGCAGGTCGAGAGCGGCCTCGCTGAGCCCGCGCAGGCCCCGGCCCCGGTGTCCTCCGGTTCGGCCGAGCTGGTGCGGCGTCCGGCCGGGCCGGTGGTGCGGCCCTCCGGGCACTTCACGGTGCCGACCGCCGTCGCCGTCGTCCCCGCCACCCCGCCGGTCCGGCGTCCTACGGCCGAGGGCGGCTTCGACTTCTTCGGCACGAAGAGCGAGGCGCCGTCCGACGCCCTCGCGGACGTGCAGAACGAGGACCTCGCCGACGTGGTCGGACAGGAGGCCCTCGCGCTGCACAAGGCCGAGGCGGAGGCGGAGTTCAAGCCCGCCGGCGAGGAGTCGCGCGGCGTGGGCCAGGTGATCGACCTGACCGCGCACGACGAGACCGAGCAGATCGACCTTCAGGGCCTGCGCAGCGCCGTCTCCTGAACCATCCAGCGGTCGGGGCGTGCGTCCCGGCGCCCGGTGCGGGACCGTTCGGCCTGGCCGCGGAGCAGCTCCGCGGCCTCCTGAGCGTCCCGCAGCCGGGCCGTGACGGTCTTGTCGGCTCCCGTGTCCACATGGACGTCCGCGAGCCGCCAGAGGCGCTGCCAGGGCCCCTGGGAGAGCCGCACGCTCTGCACCTTGGCGTGCGGCACGAGCGCCAGGTGCCGGAGGAGCAGTCCGTGGCGGGCCGCGAACACCGCGTCCGTGACGGCGATCCCGTGGCCCCGCCACCACACCGGCACGCACCGACCGGCCCGGCGCGGCGGGCGGGACAGCGCCTCGTCCGGCGGGACGGTGACACCGGGCAGCACGCGTGCGACGACCGCCTCCGCCGCCGCGCGCGGGGCGACCGGCAGCAGCACGGAGTTGGACGACCCGGCCACGTCCAGCTCCACGCGCACCCAGCCGCGCCGCCGCCACAGCAGGGGCCGGACGATCCGCACGGTCTGCACGCGCCCCGGCGGCACCGTCTCGTGGGCGCGGTCCAGGAGCCCGTGGTCGATGCGCAGACCGTCCGGGGAGTCGGCCACCCGCCAGTCGTACTCGGCGACGAACCTGCCCACACTGCTCGCGCCCGCCGCGCCCAGCAGCGGCAGCCCGCTCGCCAGGACGGTCACCACGCTGTGCGTGGCCAGCCACAGCAGGGGCGGGACGACCAGCGCGGCGGCCAGCGTGCCCCAGGTCGCGCCGGTCAGCGCCAGCGCGATCGCCAGCTCGCGCGCCGGCACGCGCACGAGTTCGCGCGCCGGCGCCTCGCCCACCTCGTGGGCCGTCTCGGGCGCGAACCCGGCCGCGCGCGCGAGCAGTTCGGCGCGCAGCGCGCGGGCCTCCTCCTCGCCGAGGAAGGCCAGCTCGTCCTTCTTCGCCGCCCCGACGACGTCGAGCCTCAGCTTCGCCACGCCGGCGACCCGCGCGAGCAGCGGCTGGGTGACGTCGATCGCCTGGATGCGCTCCAGCCGGATGTGCGCGGTGCGCCGGAACAGCAGACCGGTACGGATACGCAACTCGCTGTCCGTCACCGCGAAGTGGGTGAACCACCAGGTCAGGAAGCCGTACGCGGCGGCCGCCGGGAGCAGTACGGCGAGTGCGACCAACAGGGTCGTGGTGGTCAGCCGGGTGAGCTGCTGCTGCGCCTGGTTCGGATCGTGCGCGGCCCATCCGACGAGCACCGCAAGCGGCGCCCACGCCCGCCGGAACGGCGTGACGGGATGCAACCGCCGCTCGACGACGGCCCGCGGCGCGGAGGGCCCACGGGGCGCGCGGCCTGCGTCGCCTGCAGACGCGTGCTCGACCGCTCGCGCGTGCTCGGCGGCGGGCCCGGCCTCGGGTGCAGGTTCTCCTCCGGGCGACGGCCCACGCGCGGACGACGCACTGCCCTCGGGTGATGGCTGGGCCTCGGGTGACGGCCGACGCTCGGGTGACGGTCCGCCTTTGGGCAGTGGCCCGCCCGCGGGCGGCCCGCCTTCGGGCGATGGGCCGCCCTGGGACGAAGGCCCGGCCTCGGGTGTAGGTCCGCCGTCTGGTGACGGCCCACGCGCGGGCGACGGTCCGCCCTCGGGTGACCGCCCACGCGCGGACGACGCACTGCCCTCGGGCGAAGGCCGGGCCTCGGGTGACTGCCGACGCTTTGGTGATGGTTCGCCCTTGGACGGTGGCTCGCCCTCGGGCGGCCCGCCTTCGGGCGACGGGCCGCCCTTGGGTGTAGGTCCGCCTTCGGGTGACGGCCCAGGCTCGGACGACGGTCCGCCCTCGGACGACGGCCGACGCTCGCGTGACGGTCCGTCCTTGGACGCTTGCCCGCCCTCGGGAGGCCCGCCCTCGGGCGACCGGCCGCGCTTGGACGAAGGCCCGGCCTCGGGTGTAGGTCCGCCTCCGGGAGACGGCCCAGGCTCAGACGACGGCCCACGCGCGGACGACGCACTGCCCTCGGGTGATGGCTGGGCCTCGGGTGACGGCCGACGCTCGGGTGACGGTCCGCC